>NQJI01000101.1 GCA_002256705.1 Methylococcaceae bacterium NSM2-1 | reverse complement strand
TTTTACGTCCACATTTATTGCATCCCCAATCGCTCCGCAATTAAACTGATTAACTGCTCTGCCAGGTGGGTCTTATCCATCATCGCCAAGTTTTTTTCACCGTTTTCCCAGAAAACGTGCAAGGCGTTTTGTTCACAATCAAAACCACCCAGCTCACGCCCTACCCAGTTTGCCGCAATCATATCCAGTTTTTTCCGCGCCAGTTTGTCTCGTGCATAAGCTTCAAGATCATGCGTTTCAGCGGCGAAACCAACGGTGAATGGACGCTTGTCGAGTTTTGCAACTTCTGCCAATATATCTTTGGTTTTTTGCAGGATTATCGTTGCCTGTTCTTCCTGTTTTTTTATTTTTTCCGGCTGCATGATGGCAGGACTGTAATCAGCCACTGCTGCAGCACCGATATAAATAGCATGGTCCGAGGCTCTGGACATAACGGCCGCATACATTTGTGCAGCTGTCTCCACTTTCACCAAGTCAATATTTGCAGGCGCTGCCAGAGTCACTGGACCGCTGACCAGCGTCACCTCTGCGCCTGCTTTTAGGGCTGCATTCGCCAGAGCGTAACCCATTTTTCCGGAACTGCGATTCGTGATGTAACGCACGGGGTCTAAAGGTTCGCGGGTGGGGCCGGCGCTGATTAACACTTTCACGCCCTGTAAACACTGCGCTGTGGGCGGGTTCTGAAGTTCCAGCGCGTGAGCCAGATGCTTGCAAATATCGACCGGCTCGGACATTCTGCCAAAGCCGGTTTCACCGCACGCCTGATCCCCTTGCTCAGGCCCGATAACCCTAACGCCATGGCGCTGGAGTTTTTCAAAATTTTCCTGTGTGACTGCTTTATTCCACATGGCCTGATTCATTGCCGGTGCGATATAAACCGGACAAGTCGCCGCCAGATAAAGCGTTGATAGCAAATCGTCAGCCAAACCGTGACTCAATTTTGCAATAAGATTGGCGGTTGCCGGCGCGATAAGCAACAGATCAGCCCAGCGCGCCAAGCTGATATGTCCCATCGCATTTTCTGCATCGGCATCCAGTAATTCGCTATGCACCGGATTGCCGGAAAGAGCCTGAAAGGTCAACGGACTGATAAACTGCATGGCGGACTGTGTCATCACTACCCGCACCTCGGCGCCCTGTTTCCGCAACAGCCTGACTAATTCAGCGGACTTGTACGCGGCAATGCCGCCGCTAATGCCCAATAAAATGTGCTTGTTAATAGTCATACCTGAAAACTTATAAAAAAAGTCCATTATGGCAAGTACTGTTGAATTCTTCCATGCTTAACTTTTGCTAGTGCTACCACAAGCAAAGCTGCCGGATTTTTGGCCTGGTTATAGTGACAACTGAAATATCGGATTGCCCCTAGATGCTTGTCCGATTTTTCCGAGAAGACCAGGGAGTCCCTGACCAGCCGGAAAATCCTCTAAAGCATCATGTGATGAATTGGTCTGAAAATGGGTCATATGCGTTAACTTCATTAAACGCAGTCACGTTTGATAATGCTACAAGGCAATGGGTGGAAAATCGCACAATTCCTTTTGTATTGATGGTAAAAGCTTTTCAGGCTAATCGTACAGGTCGAAAAATATTAGGGGGAGACAACAGATCTTCTTCAATGACATACTGTTCAGTATCAAGTATCATCGGTTTTCGTGCAGTCTCCGGCTTTGTTTTCAACTACATTCAGCAACTTTTCATGCGTTCGCTTAGTTTTGGATGTTGGTTAAGGCGGTTGATAAAAAGCTGGTCGTTGTTTGCATCCATCGTTTATGTCAAGATAAATAACAGCATTTTAACAAATCCCCGCACTTTTAATCACGCCCGCTTTGATCCAAAGCACCTCCTGCACAAAGGATCCGATAAATTACATTGATTTTTGTGTTGAGCAGATTAGGGGAACCGTAATCCGCCGCACCTGATCGCTCTTATTCATAGGGTGCAATACACTGCGCTATTGCGCCCTTCCGCGCTATCACCATCAAAGCAACATAAAATTGCACCAAATTGGCAAACTGTTGCAGCTATTACCGCTTTAAAATAGAGCAAAAACGGCTATAAACATAATCAATAATACTATTGACAGTGCGAGCCCTCTTGTTGGATAGGGGTCAATACGCTATTGGCATAATGAATGCTTTAAATATTACAAACGCTTGTTCTCTCCTGTGCGTTGCTACTCCAAAGGCACTTAAGTTATAAGTGCCTTCTTTTTATCTGGCTGATGGACAAGCCTGCAATGACTCTGTTATTCCACCCGGTGCACCATGCAGCGTATGTGACGAAAAAACTTAGTGTATATAACCACGTTGTCGTTAAAGCCAAGATCGATTCTAGCTCTCGTCAGTTTCGACCCCAGCCTGTTCAGTAATATTCTTGGGCATTGTTTTCTTAACCTTGACGCCCAGATCAACAAAACTGCTCGCCTGACGGATCAAATTGCCATGGCCCTGCGTTAATTTGTTCATAACGCCGTCATAAGTTGTATGGACGGTGCTTAATTGCTTGCCCAGCCTATCCAGGTCTTCTACGAAGCCGCGTATTTTGTCATAAACGATGCCGGCTTTATCGGCTATCGCTCTGGCGTTTTCGTTTTGGCGCTCATAACGCCAGATATTCTCGATAGTGCGTAGCGTTGCCAGTAACGTGGTGGGTGTGACTACGATTATTTTATGCTCAAAGGCATCGGTAAATAATCGTTCATCGGCCTGAAAAGCGGCGATGAAGGCTGCCTCTATAGGCATGAATAACAATACAAAATCCAGCGATCGCAAACCTTTCAGTCCAGAGTAGTCTTTTGTGCTCAAGCTTTTAATGTGTGTTCGCACCGCTTCAGTATGCTGCTTTAACGTGGCAATGCGTTCTGCGTCATCCTCGGTAGAACAGTGCCGTTCATAAGCCAGCAAAGACACTTTGGAATCGATAATAATATCCTTGTCTTCAGGTAACCGGACTATCACATCCGGCTTGAACAGTTTGTTATTCTCATCCCGGAATGCGCCCTGCGTTTCGTATTCTATACCTTTTCGCAGCCCTGATTTTTCCAACACGGTTTCCAGTATCATTTCGCCCCAGTTGCCCTGGGTTTTTTTGTCGCCTTTCAAGGCGCGAGTCAAATTAAGGGCCTCCTGGTTCATTTGCGCGGTATCACGCCTTAACGAGACAATTTCCTCGCGCAGCGAAATGCGGTCCTTGTTTTCATTGTCGTAAACCGTTTCTATGCGTTGCTTGAATTCGCCTAATTGTTCGCGCAACGGCTTAACAATATGGTCCAGACTGGTTTTATTGTGTTCGGTAAATTGCCGGTTGCGTTCGTCAAAAATTTTACCGGCCAGATTCTCAAACTGATTATTTAGCCGGGTCTCTGCATCCCTTAACAAGGCTAACTTTTCCTCGGCATTTTTCACCTGCTCATTCATCCGCGTTTGCAATTCGGCATTTTTTGTTTTGGTCTCTATATAGAGTTGCTGCAATTGCCTGAATTCAGACTCCTTGTTTTGAAACTGCTTTAATTTTTCTTCCGATACAGCAAGATCGGTTGCGAGTTTTGCAATAGTGGTCTTGTCTTTGCTATTGAGCAGACGCATTGATAATGCGCCTGCCAACAAACCGATAAAGACCAATACGAAGGGAGGTAGGTTATTTATAAAATCCATTTTCTGAGCGGATTACAAACGATTAAATATTATTTCTGCACTATCCAGCGTTTTATCCAGATCGTCATCACTGTGCGCGGCTGAAACAAAACCGGCTTCAAACGCCGAAGGAGCCAGGTAGACACCGGTATCCAGCATGGCATGAAAAAAGCGCTTGAATAAAGCCTGATCGCATTGCATAACCTGGGCAAAGGTAGTCACTTGCTGCTCTGCGCTGAAAAACAGACCGAACATACCGCCAACGCTATTGGTGGTCAAGGCAATTCCGGCTTGCTGAGCGCGCTCTTTCAAGCCGGAAGTCAGTTTTTCGGTTTTTGCAGTCAACGATTCATAAAAACCGGGCCGGGCAATTAATTCCAGTGTTTTCAGTCCAGCCGCCATGGCAACAGGGTTTCCGGACAAAGTACCCGCCTGATAAACGGGTCCCAGCGGGGCAAGATATTCCATGATTTTACGTTGCCCGCCAAAAGCACCGACCGGCATGCCGCCGCCGATAATTTTACCCAGTGTGGTTAAATCGGGGTTGATGTTATAAACCCCTTGTGCACCATTCAGTCCAACCCTGAATCCCGTCATCACCTCATCAAAAATCAGTACGCTGTTATAGTGGTCGCAAACCTGGCGTAAGGTTTCCAGAAAACCCGGTACTGGCGGAATGCAGTTCATATTGCCCGCAACAGGTTCAACAATGATACAGGCGATTTGTTCGCCTATTGCGGCAAACAGCTTGCTGACCGATTCGCTATCGTTATACGTCAAGGTAAGGGTGTCGGCAGCAACGGAAGCAGGTACTCCCGGCGAACTGGGAACGCCGAAAGTTAAGGCGCCTGAGCCGGCTTTAACCAATAATGAATCGGAGTGGCCGTGATAACAGCCTTCGAATTTAACGATTTTGTCCCGGCCGGTATAGCCTCTGGCCAAACGAATGGCGCTCATGGTGGCTTCGGTACCGGAACTGACCATTCTGACCAGATCACAAGACGGCACCAGTTCACAAACCCGCTTGGCCATCTGCGTTTCAATTTCTGTTGGCGCACCAAAACTCAGGCCTTTTTCAGCAGCCTGTTTAACCGCGGCAATAACGTCAGGATGAGCATGACCCAAAATCATCGGCCCCCAGGAGCCAACATAATCAATATAACGATTACCAGAGCTATCGAAGATATAAGCGCCACTGGCATGGTCGATAAAAACCGGTGTGCCGCCTACGCCGCTGAAAGAGCGTACTGGCGAATTTACGCCACCTGGAATGACTTGTTTTGCGTCGGAAAATAAAACGGTTGCTTCGGTCATAATGTCTTTTTTAAGGTTACAATGAATGGCGTAAAGAATAGGGCAACTTTGCCATGATTGAAAGCGTTCAATGAGTTCAGTATGAAAAAGCTTGCGTCATATTTGCCAGGGTATTTAATCAAATTACGGAATGGTTCATGAAATCGAGAGATAGACGACGAGGGCTGGTTGTAGTTAATACCGGCACTGGTAAGGGCAAATCGTCCAGTGCATTAGGGATGGTTTTTCGTGCCGCAGGCTGGGGCATGAAAGTCTGCGTTATCCAGTACATAAAAGGCCAATGGCAAACTGGCGAACAAAAAGCCGCAGAACGTTTTGAAAATATTGAATGGCACGCGTTGGGTGATGGCTTTACCTGGGATACCAAAAACCCCGAACAGGATATTAAAACCAGCCGGGAAATATGGGAGCTCAGTAAACAGAAAATTCTTTCCGAAGAGTTTGATGTGGTTTTACTGGACGAGATTAATTATTGTTGCGGCTATCAGTGGATTTCCGGCCAGGAAATTGCAGAGTTTATTCGCAATGAAAAACCAGCCTGGCTACATTTAATTCTGACAGGTCGCAATGCCGCACCGGAAGTGATAGAAATCGCCGATACCGTGACCGAAATGACCATGATCAAACATGCTTATCAGCAGGGTATCAAAGCTGAGCAGGGTATTGAGTTTTGACACTATTTTTGCAAATGTTGCAATCATAGGGGGTCAAGGCCTTAGGAATCACCTTAAGTTATTGTATATGGGAGTGATGCAAAGAAATTAAATTACCCATGCAAACCACACATTACCGTCATTTTTTTATTGAGGAACATACTAATGGAAACTTACTTACCTATCATTAAAACCACTCTATCTGATTGGTTTCAACTGACACTTAACAATCCCCTGTACGCTGCGGCTTTAGCAATAGTAGTCTGGTTACTGACAGCAATTATTTATAGCATCAAGATTTCCTCCCTAAAGAAGATAAATACCGCCAGTGAAAAAGCGCGTCTTGAAATGCAAAATAATCTCAAAACCGCGCAACAGCAGATGCAG
>NQJI01000012.1 GCA_002256705.1 Methylococcaceae bacterium NSM2-1 | reverse complement strand
TGACTGTAAAACAACTATCAGCAACAGAATTAAAGAACAGGATTCAACGGGAAGAAAAACTATTTTTGCTGGATGTCAGAGAACCCCACGAGTTTCAATACGCCCATATCGCTAATAGCGTATTGATTCCACTTAATCAAATCCCGAAAAGACTGGATGAACTGGATCCGCAACAGGAGATTGTTGTGATTTGTCACCATGGCATGCGTAGTCAACAAGCCGCCAACTATCTTCTTCAGTCTGGATTTAAAAATATCGCCAATTTAACCGGCGGTATTGATGCATGGGCTTGTAACTGTGATAGTTCAGTACGTCGTTATTAACTGATTTACGAGCTTCACAAATTTTTACCACGAAGCCTGTCCTGAGTGCAGTCGAAGGAGCACGAAGAACACGAAGTTTTTACCTTAGGCTTTTTTCGTGTCATTGTAGTGTTATTGTGTATGCTCTCGAAAAAAAAAGATACTCCTTCTTTAGAAATAGCTTTATGCTATTCAGTTGTATCAATAAATCGTGAGGATTTTCTATGCCCTATACCCAAGACATTGTAGACGAAATAAACATTCTGGTTCGCTACAACCTGAACACCACACAAGAAGGAATCAAGGTACATAAAACAGCTGCCCCCGAAATCATTGCCGCCACAAAACGTTTGCACGTAAAAGGATTGGTAACACAGGAGGATGGAGGTTACTTGACTAGCCTGGGTCATGAAGCCGCAGAACAGGCACAAACAGTACTGAACCTGCTCAACCCTGCTTAAATTTGATTCGAAAGAATGGTCTCTCAAAAAAACCAGGGATTGTAACGCTTCGACCTGATCAACAGAAAGAAATAGAATACAAAGCTTATGGTCCGTAAGACTCATATTGCCATCCGTCGAAAACAAGAAGTTTCGCAGTGTAAATTCTGAATACCAAGCATAATAGCTTACGAAAACCGTCAATGACAATGACTGAGAGTCATGACCATTAGTCCAAAATTCCGCTCTACCCTTCTATATATCAGGACGAACGGGATTTTAGATTACTCAACTGAGTTTTAAGGATAATCAGTAAAACTGTTTTTACAGCATTTTAAATGCTGTAGGCTAAAAAAGGCTTAACAATAGAATCGTTAAGCCTTTTTTAATGCTATCGATAAATGCCTGTCAGGCTTCAAGTACAACTGCTGCTCGGAGCTTTTTCATGGCATTTTGTTCTAATTGCCTGATTCTTTCGGCAGATACGCCATAGCGCTCAGCAAGCTCATGTAATGTGGCTTTTTTGTCCGTCAACCAGCGACTTGAAAGAATATCCAGACTTCGCTCATCCAATTCAGCCAGTGCCTCTGATAATAAATCCTGTCCATGCCCTTCCCAATCGGCATTTTCAAGCAATACAGAAGGATCGGCACCGTGTTGCTGAAGGTAGTTTGCTGGATACGCATAGCCTTCTTCTGCAGACTCATCAACGGGCATATCGAAAGACATATCCTGACTACCCAGGCGTTTTTCCATTTCGTATACGTCACTCAGTTCAACATTCAGATCTTCTGCAATAGCCATCGCTTCGTCATTCGATAACCAGCCTATATCATGTTTGGATTTGCGTAAATTAAAAAACAGCTTGCGCTGGGCTTTGGTTGTCGCGACCTTTACAATGCCCCAGTTTTTAATCACATACTCGTGAATTTCGGCTTTAATCCAATGTACCGCAAAAGACACTAAACGCACACCTACGTCAGGATCAAAACGCTTGACAGCTTTCATTAGTCCGATATTGCCTTCCTGAATAATATCAGGCATTGACAAACCATAACCACTATAACCTCTGGCGACATGAACGACAAAACGTAAATTGGTCATGACCAATTCTCGCGCCGCTTCCAAATCACCCTGATCTTTAAATCTTAACGTTAACTCGCGTTCCTGATCAGATGTCAATCTAGGCATTTGCCGGACCAGATTCAAATAGGCATCAAATGTTCCAACCGATAAATTAACGGGTAAAGCCAATGCATTACTCATGGTATCTCCTGGGAAAAAACTTTAAGGGAATTTTAGCACTCTCTTCATAGGAGTGCTAATAATTTTTTTCAGCTCGTTTTTTACTCAGGTTTTGTGTGCTGAAGCTGATAAATGAGTATCACCCACGAACCTAATACCCCCAACCCCGATGAAATACCTATCAACGACAGCGTTTCGGTGAAACTCAAAAACAACAAATGGAAGCCGCCTTCATAAAGTCCTGAGAGCTTTTCAACCGGTTTTCTTAATATCAGCATCAGCGTGGTAACTATAAACCAGGCTGATACGCCTGAAATAAGCCCGATCCAAAAACCAGTATACAAAAACGGTCTCTGAATGAACGCATTTGTAGCACCAACCAATTTAGCGATCACCACTTCATCACGTCGATTATGCAGTTCCAGTCGAATCGTATTACCGATAATAAACAACACAGCCCCTCCTAACATCACATTGAGTAAGGTAGCAAAAAGCCTAGCCACGGCCATAATAGACTGCAGGCGTTCAACCCACTGCAGATCCATCTGGGCAATATCGACTTCAGGCGATTGTTGAAAGCTTTTCAGCAAATTCTCAAGCCCTTGCTTATCTTCCAGAGTATTTTTAGGTAACACCTGAATGACAATAGGCAACGGATTTTTTTCCAGTGCATTAATCGCTCCGCCGAAGCCGCTATAGGTTTTGAATTCAGCTAACGCCTGTTCCCTGGTAATTAATTTAACGTCCTGAACACTCGCATTCTGCCTGATACTGCCAGCTAATTTATTGGCGTGTGCATCAGAAACATCGTCCCTGAGAAATAAGGAGATTTGATTGCTGGTTTCCAGATTACCTGTTAATTGCTGAAGATTCACGACTAAAATATAAAAACCGCTGGCAAGTGAAATGGCAATAGCCAGGACAGCAATAGTCATTATCGAGGTAAATGGTGAGGCGATCAGGCGGCCAAGACTGGAAAACAATGCGTGCGCATGAAGGTCTCGATAGGCATTTAATTTATCGACAAAATTTCCGCCCGCAGTTTTAGTTTGCCGGGTGTCCTGCCTGACTGGCCTAACCGGAGGATCTTTCCTGATACGATTTTTATTGACCCGTTTCATAGCTTAACTCGAAACCAGTTGACCATGATCCAACTTCAATACGCGATGGTTCAGTTGTGTAATTAAAGAAATGTCATGTGAGGCGATCAACACGGTAACGCCGACCTGTTGAAACTGTCCAAATAAAAACATGATTTCTTCCGACAATTCCGGATCCAGATTGCCAGTTGGTTCATCCGCGATAATGATTGGCGGCTTATTAACCACAGCCCGGGCAATTCCTACCCGCTGCTGCTCACCACCCGACAAGGCCAGAGGGTATTTTTTTTCTTTGCCAGATAAGCTTACTTTATCTAATGCTGCCCTTACCCTGCGGGCGATTTCATGGTGGCCGAAGCCAGCTATCACCAGCGGTAATGCCACATTATCAAAAACGGTTCTATCTTGAAGCAGCTTATAATCCTGATAGATAAAGCCCATTTTTCTTCGTATAAAAGGCAGCTGACTTTCTTTGACATGGCAGAGCTCCTGTTCATCCAATACTATCTGGCCGCGGCTACAACGCTCCATGGCCGCAATCAATCTTAATAACGTGCTTTTCCCTGCCCCTGAATGACCGGTAAGAAATGCAATTTCGCCACGCTGCAAATGAAAACTGACATTACGCAATACATCGCCGGTCTCAGGGTAGCGCTTGGTTACATTGACGAACTTTATCATGATTTTTTAGTCTTTTACGAACAAGGCATCGACAAACAGTTCTGCATCAAAATCCTGCAAATCATCGATACCTTCGCCTATGCCTATAAAACGAATTGGAATACCGGTGTGTTTGGCCAAGGCGAATATAATGCCACCCTTTGCCGTACCGTCCAACTTGGTCAACACCAGCCCTGTTAATGCTACTGTTTCATTAAACAGTTTTGCCTGGGACAAGGCATTTTGTCCAGTCCCGGCATCTAATACCAACAGCACTTCATGGGGTGCTGTTTGATCCAGTTTACCCATAATCCTTTTTACTTTTTTCAACTCGTCCATTAAATTTGATTTTGTGTGCAATCGACCTGCCGTATCAGCAATCAAAACATCTATGCCTTTAGCTTGCGCGGATTGCAGACCATCGTAGATAACCGAAGCGGAATCTGCTCCTGTATGTTGAGCTACCACCTGGATATTATTACGCTCTCCCCAAACCTGTAACTGCTCAACAGCCGCCGCTCTAAAAGTGTCTCCTGCAGCCAACATGACGCTATGACCTTGTGCCTGAAGGCGCTTTGCCAATTTGCCTATGGTTGTGGTTTTGCCTGCTCCATTGACTCCGACAACCAGAATAACAAATGGCGTTTCTTGTTCCGGTATTCTCAGTGGTATGTTGCAGGGTTTGAGAATACTCAGCAATTCCTGTTTTAAGGCAGCTGATAATGCCAATCCATCATTCAACTGATGCCGCTCAACACTTTGCGTCAAGTGCCTTATTATTTCGGTTGTAGCATCAACACCCACATCGGCCATTATTAAACTGGCTTCAATTTCCTCCAGTAAATCATCATTAATTTCTTTCTGGCCTATAGGCAGGCCGGACAGTATACCGCTAAGGCCGGAACGGGTTCGTTGTAATTGTGACTTGAGACGTAAGTATAGTGACTCAGGCTCAGGTTTTACAAAAATTTCTTCAATTAGCGCTTCAACTGGCACTGAAACCGCACCCGTTTCAACGATTTCTTGTGGAAGCTTTACTTCTAAAACAGGCGCTTGTACCGGTATACCGCCGTATCTGCTATAAAAACTGATCGCAATCAAGGGCAGCATTAATAATGCGGCAACTGCTTGATGAGCTACGGCTGCCCACAGGGGCATACTCAGCTTGACGCCAATAATGGCTAAGCCAATCTGTACAAACAGCAACACACCCAACCATAAACCTGCTCTTTTTACCGGTTTGAGTGAATTTGTTGCAGTTGCACTGAACATCAGCAAACTCAGCAACACAAAGCTCAACAACGCACCAATTCTATGAAGCCAGTTGACTGCAACCTGTGCGTCGTATGAAATAACGCCGGTATAACCACTATCTAATCCGCTAAATAAATTTAGCGCATTTTGATAATCGGCCTTAGGCCACCATTGTCCATTGCAAAGAGGAAACCCGCTACAAGCTAAAGCCGCATGATTGGCGCTAACCCAGGCTCCCAGTACGATCTGCAATACTAAAATAAACTGGGCAAAACGGGTAAAGTTTACAAGCCCGATACGCACCTGTCCTGGTAAACTGACACCAATTCGCCCGGCTATTGCCGGATTAACACGCAAATACAGCCAAAAAAGCAACCAGAAAGTCATCATGCCCAGCAATACATGCGTGGTTATGACGATAGGCATAACGTGTATAGCTTTAGCCCAATAACCCAGGGCCGATTGTAAACCAACTAAAACTAGCAGAATCAATGAGGTCGTCATTGCGGCTAATCGGCATTGTTGCTGCTGCCATGACATCAAGCCCAGCAACAAGGTCAAAAAACCTAATGTAGCCGCCAGATAGACATGGCCGCTGACTCTCAATACATCAATAAACCCTTGTTTGGATAAGACCAGATCAGCAGCCGACAACCGAAAGAATGAACCTAAGACTATAATTATTAGCGTTAAAACAACGCCAAATAGAGTTATTTTTCTGAACATTTTATTTTATTTACCACTAACCAATTTGTGAAATTCTAAGTAGATGCATGAGATCATCTTTTACTTTGTAAGTATTGAAACCCGGTTCATATTGCATCATTAAATTTCCCAAAGGATCCATTAAAAACAACATACCATCAGGTATTGAGCCTTGCCTGATATCAGCAATTATTCTAGCCAGTCTCGCGCTGGGCTTAACCCTGATAAGCTCTGAATTAAGCGCGAATTCCCTGTTTTCATTAGCAATTAATTTTTCTATTAGCGCATCATCTACCTTGTTTTCTTCGCGCAACAAACTCAAAAAGAGCGCATTATCCTCTTCTTTATTTTCTGTACGACGTAACCGCCATAACAGTGTGTCCTTCAACCACCATTGACTTGCCGCTTCTGCCACAGGTTCTTTAAACACAATAACGACACGGCGCGTGCGGGGTAACTCCTTGTTTAACATGAGTCTTAATTGTCTGGTTTTAAGCAGCGCATCAAGGCAAATTTCATTACATCCGGCGTTTGGAATCACATTGACTATCAACCAGTGTCCGGAAAGTTCCCCCATATTCTCAGCCGAAAATGGATCAAAACCGGTAAAATCAGTCAGCTTAGTGGGTACCGGGGGAATTATCAACTGCCCACTGTTTGTTTTACCCGTTACCAGCCCCGGATATTGCTTCAATCCCCAGGCGATTAAAAAAGGAATAATGGTCATTCCAAAAATAGCCAGAATCAATAGTCGATTTTTTTTCTGTTGATTATTCATGATTTCTTTTACAACTGTACCAGATAAATAATAATGTAAGCGTAAATGCCAGTGCAAACCATTGAAAAGCATAGGCTGTATGCTGTTCAGGCAACATAATTGCTGTTGTTTGCCATTCCCTTTTAAAGCCTTCGGGTTGATCCTTATCCAGCTCGATCTGAAATGAAAATAATGAATAAGCCAGTTTTTTTTCCAAAACTTGATTGTCTACTACTTGCACCACTGATGGCCAACCCTCCGATGGTATTTCCGCCCCTGCCAATTTTATACCAACGCCAGGAAAACGATTTATCCGGCCTCTGACAATTGTTGGTTCATTTCTGATCTGCAGTTCAGGCAACACCGATCTATCCTGATTTAACGGAACCCAGCCTCTATTGACCAACACAGCCTTGGCTTCCCCATGCAGAACAAACGGGGCCAAAACAAAATATCCCGCTTTCCCGGCACTGACTTGGTTATCTATCAAAAATTGATGCGCTTGATCATAATGCCCGGTCGCTTGTACTTTTTTATACCTGAGCGCGTCCACATTATCTTCAAGGGCAGTAGATAACTGTATGATTTCAGCAGAGGCTAACCCTTGTTTCTGCTGATCAAGAAATATCCTTTTCTCCTCTGAACGCCCCAATTGCCAGATTCCCAGTGCAATTAGCAGAGGTAATAAACATAAATAAGCCAGTGTGGGAGCTTTTTCAAATGTCATTGAATAGCGTCTAGTTTTAATAATCATGCTTTTTTTCTTTAACCTATTGGCACAGACACATTAATAAACGAGAATAGAAAAATCTTACCTATAAGCATAACTCTATCATGATTATCAAAAGCGTCGTCATTATTGCCTTTATCCTGATAATTATCAGTCTCGGCTCCGCCCTGTTTCACCTGGTGAACCGTAAAACCGAAGAACAATCCGAAAAAACAGTTAAAGCACTGACTTTTCGTATTGCGCTTTCAATCCTGTTATTTATTTTTGTTTTTATTGCCGTTGCAACGGGTATTTTTAAACCTCATGGACTGGGTATAAAAATGCACATGCAACAACCGGCACAGACTGAACGCATTAAGTAAATAAGCAGACGGTCCACCCGACAAAAAAAAAGCGCTGCCTGTTGTTAGGCAGCGCTTTTTTGGGTGTTAATGTGTAAATTACATCAAATAAACAAACACAAACAAACCCAACCATACGACGTCAACAAAATGCCAGTACCATGCTGCGGCTTCAAAAGCGAAGTGGTTTTCCGGTTTGAAGTGGCCCCTGGTGCTTCGGAACAGCACAACACTCAGAATAATGGCCCCTATACAAACATGGAAACCATGAAAACCCGTCAGCATAAAGAAAGTAGAGCCGTATATGCCTGAGCCCAAGGTCAAGCCCATTTCAGTATAGGCTTCATGATACTCGAAGGCCTGAAATGCAACGAACGTAAAGCCTAATGCAACAGTTGCGATCAAGCCTTTGATCAACTGATCCCGATTTTTTGCAAGCAGGCCATGATGCGCCCAGGTACAGGTGACACCACTGGTCAACAAAATCAAGGTATTCAAAAATGGCAAACCCCAGGCTCCCATGGGCTCAAATTCTGCGCCAAATGTTCTGGCGCCGGATGCATCGACGCCAAGGCCTTTGGGGCCATTAGTTGGCCAGGTTGCTTCAAATGTCGGCCAAAGCAATTCTTTAGTCGCAGCACCAGTCCCTTCACCGCCCAGCCATGGCACTGATAAATTACGCGTATAATAAAGCGTGCCGAAAAAAACAGCAAAAAACATGATTTCAGAAAAAATGAACCACATCATGCCCATACGATAGGAAATACCTACCTGGGTATTGTACATGCCTGACTCACTTTCACCCGACTGCAGGGTAAACCAGCCAGCCAACATAACAATGAATATAACCAGACCCACCACCATTAAAGTCGGGCCTATCGAAGAACCATTTAAATAATTTGCAAATCCAGCCAGCATGGTAACCAAACCAGCAGTAGCAATCACTGGCCAAGTCGCTTTATGCGGAATGTAATAGGCGACATTTGTAGACATAAACTTCCCCTCTTATTTCACTGATGTTTCAGTATTATCAAAAAATGTATAGGCAAGTGTAATTGTTTTATATTGCTCTGGTATCTCAGGATTCACAACAAAACGCACCGGCATGGTTTTACCTTCTCGCGCTTTGAATGTTTGCTCTGTAAAACAAAAACACTCGGTCTTTTTAAAATATTCAGCAGCGGGCCCAGGTGAAATACTTGGAATTGCCTGAGCCACCATTGCTTTATCAGTCTTGTTTTCTGCATAAAAATTCACCGTAACATACTCTCCCGGATGAATTTTCAGTTTTTTTATTTCTGAACGGAACAGCATAGGCGCAGATTTATTGACCGTAGTCATAAATTCCACGGTAATTTCCCTGTTTTTATCGACCTTGTAGCTGACTTCTTCAGCCGCTACGGGTATACCGGGTTTCTCCTTTTTAAATACAACTTCACACATCACATCATAAAGAGGAACCAGCGCATAACCAAAGCCAAACATGCCTAAAGCAACAAGCACTAATGTACGAACCAGGTTGGCATTTTTTTGCCTCGTATCTTTATTCATTGAGAAATTGCTTTAATGACCGCTAACACATAAATAGTGACCGCAATCGAGACCAAAATCAATGCTGTCAAAATATTTTTCGTTTTTAAATTCATCATCCCGCCACATGCGCTAACTGTTAAGCAGGTAGCGCATTTCAGAGTATTTACACTTTACAAACAGGAGTCATACTGACATTAAACAATCTGTTAAACCGCTCAGATATGTTCTGTAGGTATAACTGTGGGCGGTGTGGTAAACGTATGGTATGGAGGAGGCGAAGGTAGAGTCCACTCCAGGCCATGCTTGTGAGCATCTTCCCATACTTCATCCGTTACTTTTTCGCCCGTCCCGCCTCTAATGGTATCAATAACGATATATAGGAACAGTAATTGGCTAGCTCCAAATATAAAACCACCAATACTTGAAATCATATTCCAGTCAGCAAATTGCACCGCATAATCCGGAATTCTGCGCGGCATACCTGCTAACCCCAAGAAATGCTGAGGAAAGAACAGGATATTAACTGACACGGCAGATAACCAGAAATGCAATTGGCCAATCTTTTCGTTATACATGTGGCCTGTCCATTTAGGTAACCAGTAATAACCAGCAGCCATCAAAATAAAGACAGAAGCAGGCACCAGCGTGTAATGGAAATGGGCAACGATAAAGTAGGTATCGTGATACTGAAAATCAGACGGCGCAATAGACATCATCAAACCAGTGAACCCGCCCATGGTAAAAAGAACGACAAACGCAATTGAAAACAGCATGGGTGTTTCAAAGGTCAACGAACCTTTCCACATGGTTGCAGTCCAGTTAAATACTTTAACCCCGGTAGGTATCGCAATTAACATGGTTGCATACATAAAATAAAGTTCGCCAGCGACAGGCATGCCCACAGTAAACATGTGGTGAGCCCAAACGATAAATGATAAAAATGCAATCGAAGCCGTCGCATAAACCATTGAGCTATAGCCAAATAAAGGTTTACGGGCAAACACAGGGATAATGGTAGAAGCTACGCCAAAAGTTGGCAGAATCATTACATAAACTTCAGGGTGTCCAAAAAACCAGAAAATATGTTGATAAAGAATGGGATCACCACCACCGGCAGCATCAAAAAAACTGGTGCCGAAAAACTTGTCGGTCAGCAACATGGTTACCGCACCAGCAAAAACCGGCATGATAGCGATTAACAGAAATCCGGTGATTAACCAGGTCCAAACAAATAGCGGCATTTTCATTAAGGTCATGCCAGGCGCACGCATATTGAAAATCGTTGCGATGATGTTAATAGCACCCATGATGGATGAAATGCCCAGCAAATGCACTGAGAAAACTGCAAATGGCAAGGCGTTACCTGTTTGCAAAACCAGGGGCGGATACAAGGTCCAGCCGGCAGCAGGCGAACCACCTTCCATAAATAACGTGCTGGCAAGCAATAAAACGCCGGAGACCAATAACCAGAAACTCATGTTATTCATCCGTGGCAATGCCATATCTGGGGCGCCAATCATCATTGGAATCATCCAGTTAGCCAAACCAACAAAAGCCGGCATAACCGCTCCAAATACCATCACCAGGGCGTGCATGGTGGTCATTGAGTTAAAGAATTGTGGCTGAACAAACTGTAATCCGGGCTCAAACAATTCAGCACGGATAATCATTGCCATGATGCCACCAACAAAAAACATTGCCAGTGCAAACACCAGATACAAAGTACCTATATCCTTATGGTTGGTGGTAATCACCCATCTTAAAAGCCCCTTGGCAGGACCGTGATCATGATCATCGTGATGATCAACATGTTCGGCTGTTACAGCAGACATAGTTTATACCTCTAAAGTAGATAAAAAAGATTTGATTGATAACATAGTCAATGGCTTAGCCATCATCATCCTTTGCAGCAGGCAAAGCCGCTTGCAAAGCCTGAATTGCTGAAGGCTGTATGGCATCATTCACTGAATTACCCAAACCATTACGGGTATAGGTTACAACTGCAGCAAAATCAGTTGCACTTAACATTGCTCCGAAAGCAGGCATCATGCCTTTTCCATTCAACATTAAATCTACCTGTGCATTGATATCGCCTTTTACCACTGCACTTCCGGTTAAAGCAGGAAATGTAGGCGGCATACCCTGACCTTCCTCCATGTGGCAAGAAGCGCAGCTACTGGCGTAAACAGATTTTCCCTTAGCCACCAATTCATCTTTCGACAGTACTACATTGGTATCTATTTTTTCCTGTGGCGCTGCTTTTGCTGCGGGTGCCGCGGCAGCCGAAGCTCCTGATGTTTGTGGCAACAAATCCTGAATTGCTTTGGGCTGTATTTCATCGCCGACTTTGTTCCCCAGGGCATTTCTGGTATATGTAATAACCTGAGCCAATTCATCCGCTTTTAACATCTTGCCAAATGCAGGCATTGCGCCTTTACCGTTCAAGACAAGTTCGGTCTGGGCTTTGATATCACCGGTCACGACGGGGCTCGCAGTGATGGCAGGAAATGCTCCCGGAACGCCTTTACCTTCAGCTCCATGGCAGGTAACGCAATTTTTGGCATAAACCGCAGCCCCTTTGGAGACCAATTCATCGTGACTTTGATCACTTAAGTCAGGGCCTTTTTTTGATTCTTCGATGGTCTTTTTCACCCATGCATCATAATCAGGCTGTTCCATTGCAACGACCACTATAGGCATAAAGCCATGATCCTTGCCACAAAGCTCTGTACATTGGCCACGATAAGTACCGGCTTTGTCGACAGAAGTCCAGGCTTCATTAATAAAGCCGGGATACGCATCTTTTTTCCAACCCAGATCAGGCACCCACCAGGAATGGATTACATCAGCCGCTGTAAATACGAAACGAATTTTCTTTTTAACTG
Organism: Methylococcaceae bacterium NSM2-1; assembly: GCA_002256705.1. Classification (GTDB taxonomy): domain Bacteria; phylum Pseudomonadota; class Gammaproteobacteria; order Methylococcales; family Methylomonadaceae; genus Methylobacter_C. The sequence continues at coordinate 4,886 of NQJI01000012.1, read as the reverse complement.
GAATTACCAATGGTTTATCAACATTTAACAAATAATGGGGAACCGAGCGAGGGTCGATACCCGAGCCAATCTGACGCGCCTTGTCGCTGGCCTCATCCAGGCTGCTAAAAAAATGTATGCCTTTATCAAGGTATTCATATTCCCATTTCCATTGCCAGCCCGTTACCTTGATAGACATTTCGGAGTCTTGCACATCATCCAGTTCCATCATGGCTTTTGTCGCCGGTATGGCCATACCAACCAGGATCAAGGTTGGAATAATCGTCCAGATAATTTCGACCGTCGTGTTTTCATGAAATTGTGCCGCTTTATGTCCTTTCGATTTACGGTGATGGTAAATCGAGTAGAACATCGTGCCAAACACGCCAATGCCTATAAATACACAAATCCATAGAATCAGCATATGCAGGTCATAAATGTCATTACTGACCTTTGTAACCCCTTTCATTAAATTGAGAGTGTAATCCGCCTGCGCTGTCCTTAAGGCCAAAGCCATTAAGATCAGACCTGCGAATAGTTGCTTTGTTTTGTTCACGGAGCAGCCTCTTCGATAGTAGTTATAAAACTTTTTGTAAGTGTTATATCGTTTCGTAATATCAAGCCGCGCAAAATAAGCTGGCATTGTTCCTTTTACGTAATAATTATCACAAATAAACTGGGAAATTTTAACCCATGAAGCCTATCTACACCAGCTGTCCTTTTTATGATTTTAATTAGACGCAAAAAAAAGGCTTGTGAATCAGAGAAGTCACAAGCCTTTTATTGTTAATGGGAAGTTACTATCAGCTGTTTAAAGCATCTGCATAAGCCATATCAAAAGTTGGAATATGATTATCTAGCCAGCCTTTGACCATTTGCCCTACTTCTTCGGTGACATCAGCACTACCCGCATGAAACTTTGTTTGCAAATCAGCGCAAATACCTGTTAATGCTTCATGCTCTGCCTTGTGACGCGCATAACCATCGTAATTTTTTGCCAGCATTTCTTTTTCTTCATGGGCAAAATGTCCAACAACATAAGCGATCAAATCATCCAGTTGATCACCTACTGCAGAACGAGCCGCTCCACCCGTTGCCAGATCATATAATTTGTTGAGCTTGTCAAACAAAATCTTGTGTTCATCGTCTGCAAAAGGAACATTTGTTCCAAATTGACTAGCTGTCCACGTAATTAAAGCCATATTTTTTCTCCTGATTGTTTTATTTATATTAACCGTACAAAAAGTATGGAATATATTTCCCCAGAAGTCAATTTTAGTGTAATTTGTTCAAAAAAGGCGGATCAATTCGACAGCCACCGACCTCAGGATGATCCAACACATCCTGTTCGAAATCCCTGTAAGTCGGCAACTGGAAAGCAATGCGGTTTATTTTGCCGCCAGAGAATTCAAATTCCATCGCGCCACCTTTAGCGCGTGGACTGCCCTCTTTGGTAGTAAATAACAAAATACCTACATTGGCAGACGGCTTACCCTGTTGATCAGGGAGAATGCGTGTGCAACTCAACTCGTTAATAGACAATCCGGAAAAGACTTGCACCATCTGCCGTGCGCTAACAATAACACCCTCCCCAGGAAGAATGGCAGGCATAGGTACAACGGGCGCAGGTATTGGCGTGACAGCGGCTGCAGCCGGAATAGCGGCTGATGCAGGTGCTGAAACGGAAACCGGTTCGACTAATGGCTGAGCCAACAATTTCTCTAAACCGAAATCACCCAAATGATTTTGCAACAAAACAGTACCATCACCCTTCTTGACCGTGGCTAACAAAGGAAACAGTTGTTGCTCCATTTCAGACTTGTTGGGGTTTTTTAGTACAGAAATCAGCTGCCGTTCAATCGATTTGAGCGGTGTAAAAAACTGTTCTTTTTTCTGACTCGACTCACCAATCTGCTTCCAATCCGATTGTAAATTGACTGGCAACCCCATTGCTTTCATGGCGGCATAATCATCAGCAGCCAGACAGCTGCCAAAATCCTTACTGCGATAACTTTCCATGTCCTTAAGACGGATTTCCCCACTCATCGCCTTTTGCGGGGATATATTGTAATTTTTCCAATCACTGTTATTGGCCAAAAAGTAATAAATAAAGGCATTACGATCAAACTTGTTGAAGCCCAAATCTTTCATAACCAGCTTTAATTTTCGGCAATTATTCTCGACTTCCTCGTAGTTTTTCCAGTTCGGTTTTAAATTTGGCTTTGCAGGATGCTTTGATTGCTCAATCAGTTGCAACAATTTTATTTCGCCTGCAGCCGATTTGATTGGCAAGTAGCCTATTTCTTCCAACGATAGATCCCTCGCATCGGGTACACCATCAGCCATTGTTTTTAACAGCAAGGAAGGAATAATTTCCGGATAAATTTTTAGCTCGCCTAGTGGCTGGGTATCCGAGCCAAGGATATTAATACCACCTTCCGAGACCGCGTAGACTTTAAAAACAGTTTGATTAAGGATGCCTGTTTTGCCCGAAAAAGTAACAATGGCTGGTAATGAATGTGATTCCGAGCTTTGTTTTACTGATTTCGGAGCAGTTGTTGCAGGTGGATTGCTTTTTGCCCATTGGCCAGCGAACTGCCCCATAATGGCAACCCCCATGCCCACACCTGTTAACGCCATTAAATTGCTGGCAGTTGACACATCACCGACCAAACCCGATACATCCATATCGCTATTTGCACTGGAATAAAAACTATAGTCAACGAGAGTTTCCTTGCCTGAATCCAGACGCATCCAGGGCGTCAAAGTAATTTTTTTAGCATCAAATTTGAAATTACATTTCCCTGATGTTGCTTGATATAAAAAACCAGCAGCTTCATGATTAAATTTGAGTACATCATTGCGTACGCTGAAAATTAGCGCAGAAGACAAATCACCTTTTTCATAAGACGGCGTCATATTACTACAGCCGCGCTTTAATATATTATCGCCTTTAAAATCAAACTCCGAAATCAGACGCACATAATAATCATCACCATCAATGACCTGAAAACCAGGCAAAGATTGAAATTGATGTGACTGGGTTGTTTGCGCAGTCTGCGAATCATTGACCTGGGCCGATGGATAATCAATGGCAATCTGTCGGGTAGGCGCACATCCAGCTAACATGACACTGGCAACTAAACTAAACTTCAAAGATGAAATACAACGAATCGACATGCTTTAAACCTTGTACCGCAATTTATACGGCGAATCAAGCTGAAAAAAAACGAAAATGATAGGGCTTACACCGAGTCTTTGTCATGCTTTATTTTTTGCCCGTCATCTACCACGGGGATAGATACTCTAATAAAAAATAAAACATACGCATCGAGTATGCCAATATATTCATTCCTGCATTTTTTCCCACATTTTAAATTTATACCATGTAAAATTGACAGCATGTATTTTGTAATTTTAGGATATTAAAGTGTTTAGAGGAACAACCATACTTTCTGTTCGCCGAGGCGACAAAGTTGTGATTGGTGGCGATGGCCAGGTCACTTTGGGTAATACAGTCATGAAGGGCAACGCCCGTAAAGTTCGCCGACTTTATCATGATAAAGTCATTGCCGGTTTTGCCGGCGCAACTGCGGATGCATTCACGTTATTTGAGCACTTTGAAGGCAAACTGGAAAAACATCGCGGCAACTTGACCCGCGCCGCTGTCGAAATGGCCAAAGACTGGCGTACTGACCGTGCCTTACGCAAGCTGGAAGCGTTGCTGACAATTGCCGATGCCAAAACATCGTTAATTATTTCCGGCACAGGCGATGTTATCGAGCCTGAATTTGACTTGATGGCCATAGGCTCAGGCGGCGCTTTCGCTCAGGCGGCTGCGCGCGCGTTACTGGAAAACACCAATCTGAGTGCACGCGAGATTGTCGAGAGGTCTTTAAATATAGCCGCAGATATCTGTATTTATACCAACCACAATTTACGCATAGAAGAACTAGACGCAGAACCCAACGAGTAAACGCATGACACAGATGACCCCTAAAGAAATTGTAAGCGAGCTGGATAAGCACATTGTTGGCCAGGCCAGTGCCAAACGGTCTGTCGCTATCGCACTAAGAAACCGTTGGCGGCGTCAACAGGTTGATTCTGCTTTACGCGATGAAATAACTCCCAAAAATATTTTAATGATTGGGCCTACAGGTGTTGGTAAAACGGAAATCGCCCGGCGTCTGGCTCGTTTGGCAAACGCACCATTTATTAAGATAGAAGCTACCAAGTTTACCGAAGTAGGTTATGTCGGCAGAGATGTTGAATCCATAGTTCGCGACTTGGTCGATACCGCAGTCAAAATGACGCGCATGGCAGAAATGGAAAAGGTTCAAACTAAAGCCTATGATGCTGCTGAAGATAAAATTCTGGACATTCTGCTGCCCAGAGCAGATGGAGGGATGCTATCTGATACAGAAGAAACTACCCGTCAAAAAATGCGCAAGAAATTGCGTGAAGGCGATCTGGATGATAAAGAGATAGAAATTGATGTCCATGTTGCCCCGATGGGCGTAGAAATCATGGCGCCTCCGGGCATGGAGGAAATGACCAGTCAATTACAGGGTATGTTCCAAAACTTGGGCTCTGGCAAAACCAGGTCGCGCAAAATGTCCATTAAAAAGGCCTTGCAGTCTTTACAGGAAGAAGAAGCAGGCAAGCTGGTTAATGAAGATGACATTCGATTACGCGCTGTAGACTCGGTAGAACAAAACGGTATTGTGTTTCTGGATGAAATAGACAAAATCTGCAAGCGCTCCGAATTAGGCGGCGGTGGCGGCGAAGTATCCCGTGAAGGTGTGCAACGTGATTTGCTACCGCTGGTTGAAGGCAGTACCGTTAGCACTAAATACGGTGCGATTAAAACCGATCATATTTTATTTATCGCTTCGGGTGCATTCCAT
>NQJI01000100.1 GCA_002256705.1 Methylococcaceae bacterium NSM2-1 | reverse complement strand
TCGATATAAGCGTATATTTTGCGTGAAAAGGTAAAGGCTTTAGGTAATAAATCAAAGATAAGCTCATCTTTGATTTCAGTGCGCTCTTTTTTGGACAATTTACGCGCCTGTTGCTCTTCTTTTTCAAGAATTTTTTCCTGAACCATTTCATTAACCACTGCAGTTGGCAGAACTCTTTCTTCTTTTTTTCCACATAGCATCATAAAACCGTTAGCGCTATGTACTAGTTGCTGTGCAGTTTTTCCTAAGGGTGAAGTCCAGCCAAAAGTAAACTCCTCATGAGGGCCGCACGGACGAAAAGACAGAGGTTCAAGTTTTTGCTCCAGTTCTTCTGGTGCTAAGGTGAAAGCTTCGGTAAGACGAAAAACGCTAAGATTTTTAAACCACATGGGTAACTGATATCCTATAAAAGTAATGACTGTGCATTATCGCAAATTTAATGGTATAAAAATAAAGTAAATTTTATGATGCCTACACCATGTCAGATATAGATGGGTTTGCCCCCATTGTTTCGGGCAATGCCAGCGTATTAATATTGGGATCTATTCCCAGTGAGGCTTCATTGTTCAGGCAGCAGTATTATGGACATCCAAGAAATGCTTTCTGGCCAATTATGAGCGCGTTGTTTGGTTTGGAGCCTGAGCTTTCTTATCAGCGGCGTAAAGAGATACTAATGGAAAATGGGATAGCTGTCTGGGATGTGTTGCAAAGCTGTAATCGATTGGGAAGTTTAGATTCTAATATAAAGTTGGCGACGATTAGAACAAATGACTTTGCGGGCTTTTTTACCGAGTATAAGCGTATTAAGCGAGTGTTCTTTAATGGCAGAATGGCTGAAAAGTTATACCAAAAGCGGATTCTGCCGGCTTTAAATCATCGTTTTTTTTACCTTGAATATCAGTGCCTGCCGTCAACAAGTCCAGCCTATGCATCATTGAAATTTGAGCAAAAGGTAGAAGCATGGAAAGTGATTAAACAGCATGTGGTAAAGTAGGTCATATTTTTACTAAGAGGCAATGAGACAAGCATTTTTAACCTGGGAAAGTTTGCCGCGGAGCGCTATGGTATTGTTGATTATTTTCTGGATGCGGCCTGGAATTAGGGCTGCAATGAATAAAACTGAAATGCAAAATCGGAGTGGGCAAGATTAATTATGCCTTTGGATTTTGTGATGTTATTTTTTGTGTGTAATGGTTTGATATAAGATGAGTGAAGAACACGACTACGAATACGAATATGATGACAATGGCGAAATAGTCTATTACGCTGTCCGACCCAATAAAACTCAAATAAAAAAGGATATGGCCGTGCTTTTTGCATTAAGCGAAGAAATATCCGAATTGTCTACGGCTCAATTACAAAATCTTGAGCTTCCCGAGAATATACATAAAGCGGTTGTGGAAGTCTCAGGAATGCCACACAAAGGTGCAAGAAAACGGCTATTGAAATTTATTACCGGTCAGCTCCATAAAATAGACGTAGAGCCTATTTTAGAAAAATTGGCGCGCATGAAAAACAAAAGTGCTCATGCGGTAAGAGAGCATCATATGGCTGAACGCTGGCGAGATAAGCTGGTAGCCGGAGGTAATGATGCCTTGGCGGAATTGCTCAACGAGCATCCCCATGCGGACCGGCAACAGCTAAGGCAACTATTACGTAATGCTCAAAAAGAAGCTGAAGCTGCCAAGCCGCCCAAATCTTCCAGATTGTTGTATCGCTATCTGAAAAACTTATTAAAGGTTGAAGGCGAAAATGAGTCTGAAGATGATGCTGACTTTGAAAATGAAGATGAATTAGAAAATGAGTAGGGGTAGCGGAGAAAGGTTCAAGGTAAAAGTGATAAACCATTTACCTTGAACCTTTGACCTATTTTTCAGGTAGGTGCAGTTCTGCGGTCAGGTTCCAGGCAGAAAAAGGAAAAGGTAGTGTTTCAGTGTTGAAAGTCAGGAACAGCAGTATGTGGTAAGTGTAAACCGAAAGGCTGCGTCCGAAACTTAGAACATTCTGGTTAGCTTTTCCGGTCAACAGCGTAGATGCGACCTGCAATATAATCACTGCCCAAAGTATCATTCTGATCAGCGCCCCGATTGCGGCAAAAACCAGCATGAAGAAAATCCGTTTCCAGGTACTGAGTTGTTTCAGGTTATAGTTGATTTGTTCGTCCATAGTATTAATTAACCTCTATTCATAATGTCACGCAAATCAAGGGCTGCCGCATTAGCGCGAGCTATATAATTTGCCATTGACAGGGAGTAGTTGGCAAACAGGCCGTAGCCGCTGCCGTTTAAAATCATCGGGCTTAAAATAGGTGTCAAGGCATTTTCCAGTGATTTAATCATAATATCAACAGTACGCATTGCCCGTTTATCCAGAAGAATGTCAGCAAAGTCATGTTTTATGGCTCTTAGAATATGTAATAAAGCCCAGCTTGCGCCGCGAGCTTCATAGAAAACATCATCAACCTCCAGCCATGTTACTCTGGTTACGGGTGTTCCCTTTTCATCAGCTGCCTGTTTCTCAAGCTCGGTTAGCCCTGGTCCATAGTTGCCGGCACTGTTTGCGCTCAGTCGGGTAGATAAGCCGCCCAGACGTTTTATCACAACCTCTGTGTACTGCCAAAGATTGTCTGCTCTGGAATAAAATTGAGCTTTTTTAACTGGGCCGCCGTATTTTTGCAGGCGCGACATATATTTATGCAGGGCATCAATACCTTTTTGATATTCAGCTTCCGTTGATGGCAAAGCCCAGGAATTGTGTTCGTAATAAAAGTAGGGTTCTGCTACTGCCAAATCAGGATCTTCGGCCGATTGTGACTGATCTCTGGCAAAGTGATTTCTTAATGCAGTTGTGGCATCGCGCAACATAACCAATGCACCATATTCCCAGTTTGAAATATTGTCGAGGAACACGCCAGGAGGGGCTACATCATTAGTGATGTAGCCGCCACTTTTATGTAACAGGACTTCAGCGATATGAGCCAGCGTGTTGGTATAGGTATAACCGACGGGTATTTCTGAGGTATTGGTTTCTTTTGCCCGCTTGAGTGCTTCATCCTGTATATTGAACTGATCCGGTTCGCTCCCCCACCACGCGCCCAGGATAAAGAGAATGACCACTACTACGAGGGCAAGAACACCAAAGCCCCAGAGTATTCCTTTAGATTTTATATCGTCCAGTGTTTCGCTTGCTGCCATTTCCGGTATCCTGTAAAGAGGGTGTGTTTATTGATAAAACAGATTGGATTTGTATGAAAAATTGGTCACATGTTAGCAGGTTTTTAAATCTTTTGCTTACGAAGCCAGTGGCTATTCGGATTTTTTTTTGGCTCTTGGATGTGCCCTGTCATAAACATCAGCCAGGTGTTGGAAGTCAAGATGGGTATATATCTGTGTCGTACTGATATTACTGTGCCCGAGCAGCTCCTGAACGGCTCTCAAATCCTGGCTGGATTCGAGTAGATGGCTGGCAAAAGAATGCCTTAGCATGTGCGGGTGGATATGTTCTGCAATACCTTTTTTTTTGCACCACTGTTCCAGTCTTAACTCGATACTGCGTTGACCGAGCCGTGTGCCTCGTGTAGAAACAAATAAAGCAGATTCAGAGACAGCAACATTTTTTAAACGCTGTTGCAACCAGTTGTTGATTGCCGTAACGGCTTTACTGCCTATAGGTAATATCCTTGATTTTCCACCTTTACCTGTGCGGACAATAAGCGAGTTATCAGGCAGATCAACATCGGTTAGATTAAGTGCGGCAAGTTCGCTAAGACGTAGGCCGGAAGAATAGAATAATTCAAACATGGCCAGATCACGGATTTCCAAAGCTGAATTTGTGCCCGCCTCCAGTAGACCATTTATCTGGTCTACATCCAGTGTTTTAGGCAGTTTTCTGGCTTGCTTGGGTGCTTTAATATGCTGTGCCGGATTGCAGTCAGCAAGGCGTTTTTTTAGCAGAAAGTTATAAAAACTGCGAATAGCAGATAGTTCTCGCTGCAGGCTTGTACTGCTGATGCCTTGTCGATGACGACTGGCTATATGTGCCCGGATGTCGCTTTGCTTTAGATTAGCCCAGTGGTGTATGGACTTTTCCAGGCAATAGTTGGTTAAGTGTTTAATATCTCTCTGATAGCTTTTGACCGTGTGTTCAGAGGCACGTTTCTCAATAGTCAGTTGATCGAAAAAGTCAGCCAGCATTTGCAGGGCATCAGCATGCATCGTGTGTCTGCCCCAATAATGAAATCAATCGGGTGCCGATGATTTCGCTCATTTGAGTTAAAAACAGATTGCCCATGCTGTGATGAAACCGGCCTTTTTCACGGCTCCCTATTGCCAGAATGCCGTCAAGTTCGGTGAAAGTCATTGGGATAATGGCACAAGACTTCACTTCCACTGCCGAGTCGCCGAAGAGTATTTTTGCTTGTGCAAGGGTCGGTCGGCCGCATTTAGGCTGATTGCTGGAAAGTTCTTTAAGAAAGGGTTGCAGATTTTTGCTGTCGGGTTCAATAAACAAATTGGCAATAGCTGAGTCGGGGCAGTGTTTAATGATACGCACAGCGACAAAATCGGTTAGAAAATAATCGGCCAGGACTGCATCGAGATTGGCGATAGCTTGTTCCAGTGTTGATGCTTCAAGCAAGGCCAGCGTGAGCTTATGCATACGAATAAAGGAGGTATCGTTATCCCGGGCTATTTCTATCAGTGTATTGAGCTGGTTTTCCAATTCATGATGTTTGCATCTGAATAGCTCCAGCTGTTTTGAAATCAGGGAGATGGCAGTTCCGCTGGGATGGGGAATACTCATTTGTTCCAGCAGGTTTAAGTGTTCATGGAAGAAATCCGGATGTTGCTGTAGATAGTCTTCAATTTGAGATGCGCTTAGATCTGAATTTTGTTCACTCATAGACTGATTGTTCCATCAAAAACAGAAATGGCAGGCCCAGTCATAAACACCGGCTCACCACGACCCGACCAGCTTATTTTTAACTCTCCACCGGGCAGTTCAACACAGACCTCATGATCCAGCAGATTTTGCTCGATGCCGATAACGGTGGCGGCACAAGCGCCACTGCCGCAGGCCAAGGTTTCAGAGGCTCCGCGTTCATACACGCGGAGTTTAATATGATTCCGGTCTAAGACCTGCATAAAACCGATATTGGCGCGCTCAGGAAAAATAGCATGGCTTTCCAATGCCTGCCCCAAGTCGGCTACGGGGGTGGTTTTAATATCATTGACCTGAATAACCGCGTGTGGATTACCCATGGAAACGGCGCCAAAGGCATTTTCCATTGCATTAACAGAGACGGTATAAAGGCGGGATTCCTGTTCGGCAAGCAGAGGAATCTCAGCGGGTTTGTGCTTAGGGATACCCATATTGACAGTTATCAGACCATTTTCGTTAAAACGCAACAGCAATTGCCCAGAGTCTGTATCAACGCGTATTTCGTCTTTGTCAGACAGTTTTTTATCACGCACAAAACGGGCAAAGCAGCGCGCGCCATTCCCACATTGTGCGACTTCACCGCCATCAGCATTAAAAATCCGGTATTTAAAGTCGGCGTTGTCACTGACAGGTTTTTCGACCAGTAATAGCTGGTCGAAACCAATGCCGAAGTGGCGGTCAGACATGAACCGGATTTGTTCAGGTGTTAGGGCGATGTGCTGATTGATAGCGTCAATGACCACAAAATCATTGCCTAGACCGTGCATTTTAGTGAAGTTAATCATCGGTTGTCTTTCATGTCGCGTAATTTGTTGATCGGGCTGGCATAGTCGTTAACCCGGTGATCCTAATCAGGTAACAAATGCTCACCCGCCCAAAGCTGTGCAATACTTTCTCTTTCCCTGATTAAATGCACATGATTGCCATCAACCATCAGTTCAGCTACTCGCGGTCTGGAGTTGTAATTGGAGCTCATGGAAAATCCATAAGCGCCCGATGAGCGTATCACTAATAAATCACCCTGAGATAACTTAAGTTTACCCAAAAAATCACCGGTTTCACAGACTGGTCCTACTATATCCCAAAGTTGTTCAGGTGCGTTGCTTTGCAGGTTGACGGGAATAATTTCCTGCCAGGCGCTATACAGCGATGGGCGCACTAAATCATTCATGGCAGCATCAACGATGGCAAAGTTTTTATGAGCGGTGGGTTTTAGATATTCAACCTGGGTCACCAGAATACCGGCATTGCCAACGATGGCGCGGCCAGGTTCCAATAAAACTTCAAAACCGGTGTTGCCGAGTCGTTCCAACACCGCTTTGATATACTCGGCAGGTTCGGGTGGTTGTTCATCGTTATAACGAATGCCGAGTCCGCCGCCCAAATCCAGATGATGCAGATGAATACCTTCGGCTTCCAGGACTGAAACCAGATCAAGAATTTTATCCAATGCGTCCAGAAAAGGCCGTGTTTCGGTTAGTTGTGAACCAATATGACAGTCTATACCGATAATATCAATATGTGGCATAGCTGCTGCACGGCGATATTCAGTCAATGCCTGTTCAATGTCTATACCAAATTTGTTTTCTTTTAAACCCGTAGAAATATAAGGATGCGTTTTGGCATCGACATCAGGATTTACTCGAAAAGACACCGGAGCAATAACACCCATGTGTCCAGCAAGCCGGTTAATTCGATCCAGTTCACCACTGACTTCAATATTAAAGCAGCGTATGCCGGTTTTTAGTGCCGCTAAAATTTCATCTTCACGTTTGCCAACACCGGAAAAGACAATTTTTTCAGGATTTCCACCTGCTTGAATTACACGTTTCAGTTCACCGAGCGAGACAATATCGAAACCTGAACCTAAACGGGCAAGCAGATTAAGCAGGGCAATATTGGAATTTGCTTTTACGGCATAGCAGATCAAATGGGGATGATCGCCGAACGCCAGCTCAAAAGCCTTCCAGTGTCTTTCCAATGTAGCTCTGGAATAAATGTAACAAGGGCTGCCATGTTGATAGATAATGTCCTGCACAGCAACATCTTCGGCGAAAAGCTCGTTGTTTCGGTAATTAAAATAATCCATGTTATTTGTTTTTTTCGGGTTTGGGTTCGGCTTCGGCTTCTGGTTCAGGCTCTGGCTCTACATGAATAGGTGGAGTTGTGCCTGGCAGATAAAGTGGTCCGGGTTGTCCGCAGCCAGTTAAAGCTGAGCATGCGGCTAAAAATAAGAATAATTGTCTGGTTTTCATAAGGCATCATCATAAATCATTGTTGGCCACCCTGTGACAAAATGAATGACATAATAATCCGAATGGACCTGTTTTAGAAAGCCATGACAGAATTTGATTTAAAGTTGACCGAGCGCTGATGCAGTACAATGTTTGTAATTTGTTTTTATTACCATGAAGGCCAAAAGTAGGCGTCTCTAAGCGACATGAAGATAATGAAGGGAATTCACGAGGCACAGCTTTTGACCTCTATGAAGCTGGCGAACATCAATCAAGGCTTCCTAATCAACTTTAATGTAAAACCATTGAAGCAAGGATTAAAAAGCTTTGTTTTATGAATCGTCTCAATGTCACGCATGAAGTCAATATAGTAATATCTTCAAGTCCTTCATGGTGAAAATAAATGACATTTTTGGAATCAGCACACGGTTGACTCAATCGGAGTCGCCCAGATTGAGTACCAGATCATCACGTGCATCATAAGCGATTGACACCTGAAAAAATTTCTCAGCGGCAACGGCTATTCTGACTTCGTCCATTTCTTCCGAACTTCCCAGCTTTAACAATCAGATCAGGTAAGGTTAACGCAATTTTTTCGCCATAAAGAAGGCGCAGATTATCCAATTGATAAGCGTGATTCATTTAAGCGCAGCATCCACCGTCTTACGATCAAACTGCGGAGCGAGCAACTGAATAAACTCATACATATAGCCACGCAGAAAAGCATCACGGCGCACGCCAAGATAGGTAGTACTTGCAGGGAATAGGTGTGATGCATCTATCATACCTAAATCTGTATCACGCTCCGGGTCGTAAGCTATATTCGCCAGCAATCCGATACCTAGCCCAAGAGTCACATATGTTTTAATGACGTCCGCATCAATCGCCGTTAATACGACGTTAGGCTCTATTTTTGCCTGGTTGAAAACGTGACTGACTAATGAGCCACCGGTAAAGGCAGAGTCATAAGTGATTAATGGGTACTGTGTGATTTTTTCCAGTGTCAGCGGCAAGTCACCAAGCAATGGATGATTGTGCGGAGTGATTATACAGCGGTTCCATTGATAGCAAGGCAAACAAAGCAGTTTGTCATAAGAGCTAATGGCTTCGGTTGCGATGCCAATATCGGCCTCGCCGCTTGCTACCTGTTCTGCCACTTGTGTTGGGTTACCTTGATGAATATGGAATGTAACCTCTGGATAATGCTGCATAAAAACTTTAACTGCATTAGGTAAACGATAGCGTGCCTGGGTATGCGTGGCTGCGACAGTGAGCGTACCCGTCTCTTTTTGAGTGAACTCCTCCCCTACACGCGTGATGTTCTCCAGTTCGCCCATCACTCGCTCAGCCAGGTTCAAAATAATTTTTCCCGGTTCGGTAATGCCAATGAGCCGTTTACCGTGGCGCTGGAAAATTTGCAGATTAAGTTCTTCTTCCAGCAACTGACAGGCTTTACTGACTCCAGACTGTGACGTATGTAAAACCTCGGCAGCTTGCGACACATTCAAACCTTGGCGTGCTATTTCATGAATATAACGTAATTGATAAAGTTTCATCGTTGTTGTCTATGGTTTGCCTTCATGACAAAGTTTACTGTAAATCGGCAGTTAAATTTCTAAACGATTGAGTTTTTGATAAATTCCGGACATGCCTATTCTCTATAGCGCGTTCTCTGTAATGTTGATAACGCATAATAAAGGCTGGAAGACTGAATTTCTGAAGAAATAATTCAATACTTTCAGGCATGACTGGCACTCTCATGAATGGTAATTCTATAACTTGAACACTTCCATTACTCAGTCAATTTTAGTGTGACGGGTATGGCAATTGTCCTGTTGCGTCAACTCCATGAACCTGAATTCCGTGATTGAAGCAGTTTATCAAAATGACAAAGGTAACCTCCCTATACAACATTTACCAGGTACTAAGTGTTTATACTAATGTTTTTTTTGCATTTTTATGCTTCAATGGGAATGATTATATATTTGCCGGGTCTTGATAAAGGCTTAAAGCCAATCAATTAATTTAACAATAGTGAGGCGAATGATGGCTGCAACCGTTAATGATGAAGTAATTTCAAATCCCGAAGAGTCCGGTAATACGATAAATCTTGCAGATCGTGACGCAATGATTTCTGAGCTTGCCTATTACAAGGCTGAAAGCAGAGGGTTTGAACCGGGTCACGAACTTGATGACTGGCTTGAGGCAGAAAAAGAACTTATGCTGGAGTAAGGAGAAATGGGTTGATATAAATATAACTCGTCAATAGGATGTTATGTAGATGTTTAATAATAATTTGAATAGTGACTGGAGAATGTTATGAGCTCTAAAGAAAAAGATACAAAAAAAAGCACGGAAGTAGTACCCAGCGCACCGGCTGGTAGTTTGCTTTCATTTGATGAATTTGATAATTTTTTTGATGATTTTCTCTCACGCAGATGGCCGCGCCTGTCGGACTGGAATTTCCCTGCCGGCTTTGAAAGAGGATTTCCAAAAGTTGATATTATCGATCATGACAATGAAGTAGAGGTTCAGGCTGCTTTGCCTGGCGTTAAAAAAGAAGATCTCGATGTAACAATCAGTAATCAAACAATTACTATCCGAACCTCCACCAAGGAAGAAAAAAAAGAAGAAGAAAAAGGCAAATATTTTCGCCGCGAAATAACGCGGGGTGAATTTCAGCGCACGCTTTCCTTGCCCGATAATGTCGATGATGCCAATGCAAAAGCATCTTTCAAAGACGGAATTTTGACAGTTACCATTCCCAAATCAGAAAAAAGCAAGCGCAAAACCATCGAGATCAAATAGTCTGAATTTTGCAGGTGGGCTATTTCCACACGGTATTAATCATGGACGATTAATACCCCATGAGTTGGGCAATGTAGCCACTATCTGTTTTTCTAAACCAATAATTTAAACTCGGGAGATACAAAATGATTAAAAATCGAATCATTGTTGCTATAGCTGCCGTGTTGGTTATTGTCCTGGGAATACAGTTTTATATCATGTTTCGGTTGAATGACAGGCTCAAGCAGTTGTGGGCAGGAAAATCAAGGCGACAAGCCCTCAAATCCAAATACCGAAACTACCCAATTTAACTTTTCCCAAGCCAGGTCCGGATGACGAACTCTTGAAGGATCAACCTTGAAATCCTTATGAAGAAATGCAACGTGTGCAATAAGAAATGCAACAGCTTTTCGGTGGTTCATTTTCGCGTTCCATATGAATACGCCCTTAGGCAGTTTGAGTAAAGTGCCTGAGGTTGATTTACAGGAAAAATCAGATCGATATGTTGTCACTATGAATGCACACAGGGTGCCGATGAATCCTCACTGCTTGTAAAACTCGAAGATCGGATTTTGCATATCTCGATTAAAACGGAACATGCTGGGGAT
>NQJI01000099.1 GCA_002256705.1 Methylococcaceae bacterium NSM2-1 | reverse complement strand
AATAGGCCATGATTACCACGATGAATCGCTTCAAACACCTAGCGACTGAATTTCCCTGTATGCATGGTTTAGCCAGATTTTAACCCGCTGCCTTTCTAGTAAACCCAAGCCATAGAGGTTATCGGGATCCTTGTTTTTTGCTGCCCAAAAACTGTAGCTGTTACTATCAATCTTGGTCATTACCGGCGCATGAAGACGCTTTAGAGTTATGACCCGGGCGTTCAAATCCAGTGCCCGATCTTTAACACCCGAAAATTCCAGGATATTAAAGTTATCATCACGAATCTGGTTCTGCACCAGAACATAATTAATCCTGGAGCCAAATTGATCGAGCAATTTGCTCAGCAAATCCACACAATCTTTACCTGAATCCATGACATTCCAATAGCAGATAGAAATTCCCAGTTCTTCCGCCAATTCCAGCACGCCCGATTCATCTATCCACTGTGCCAATGGATAATGGGTTTGTGCAGCTAAATCGACCAAGATGCGCTGTTCCGGCTGTGCTGCAGCAGTCTCCATAATGGTATCCAGACTTTGGTAATTGTCTATAACGGTAGGCGAGGCATAGTCAGTGTAAAAACGCAGCAGCGAACCATGCGATCTATCGGTATCAAAACCGATAAAAGGTATCTCATGATCAATCATGTATTGTGCCAGTAAGCGCGCGACAACAGACTTACCTACGCCGCCTTTTTCGCCGCCGATAAGATGAATAGTACTCATATAAACTCCTTTAATTTAATTTTAAAAAACGTAGAGGGTCAGGTTTATAACCTGCTCCCAATAGAACATTCGCTATTCCAGCCTCAATACATCCACCGACACCGACAGCGTATGCTGACCGCCGCCAAAAGCAATGCCTTTAAGCGGTGCCACATCGGAATAATCACGCCCCCACGCCAGCGTGATATGTTGGTCTAGTGGCACGGTGTTATTGGTCGGATCATAATCCAGCCAGCCAGTACCTGGAATATAGACTGAAAACCAGGCATGTGAGGCATCTGCGCCTACCAGGCGCTGTTTACCGGGTTCAGGTAACGTTTCAACATAACCGCTGATGTAGCGTGCGGCTATGCCATAGGCACGCAAACAAGCAATAGCCAGGTGCGCAAAATCCTGACAGACTCCACGACGAAAGCTAAGTACCTCGGATAAGGGGGTAGCAATAGTGGTAAATGCCGGATCATAGATAAAGTCCTTGTAAATACGCTGCATTAAGTCGTGAACGACATCCACCAGCGCGCGATTGGGCAGGAATGAACTTTGCGCATAGTCAGCAAGTTCAGGTGTAACTGTCACCATCGGTGAGTCAAGAACGTATTGCCGGGCATCCAGTATTTCAACAGTCAGATCCTGATTTTGTATTTGGCTTTGACTTTGACCCTGCTGGATTTGTGATTGCCCTTGTAACGGCGTTTCCTGTAACAGGCTGCGCACCTGCTCCCATGTCATCTGATTAAACAAATCCGAAGTGTTTTGTCTGGGAAATATCGTCACATCACTGGTTGCGGTGACGATCAGTTGAATGTGAGGTTGCTGGATAGCGAAATAGGCCACACGATTGCCGAAAAAATCAATGCGCTCGCGAAAATCCATAGGTATTGGCTTAATGTCAAAGCGACTGTTGTGACAGAGCTGACGCCAGAAATTGCGTGGCTGTAATCTGGCTTCATTCTGGCACAACCCTACCGGCTGACTGTAGTGATAGAGTGTAGTATGGGTTATGCGGTATTTCACAGTTCGTCCTCAGGGGCGTTTAGTATTATCAACTGAGAAGTTTGGGAGTGGCTGAAATAGGCTTCAGCGATAACTTCTGCAAGCCGCCATAACAAATCAGACGTATTCGATAGCAAAGACTCCAAATCAATATAAATACCTTCATTTTCTTTAATCTGGGTTAATTCACGCATATTGCTCAGCCTCAGGTCAGTGTAAGCTTTTAAAATCAAACGATCGGCTTCACTCAGATGACTTTTGCCTTTTGCTCGCGGCAAGGCGCCTACATGGATGGATAACTGATGCAGTTGGTAGGCAACCGAGCGGGGATGGGATTCATCCAGTAACAATAACTCCAGCACCATCGGTAACTGGATATAAGAACGGTAACGGCGCTGATATATAGTTAAACTGTCAGTTGAAACCAGGACAGCCTCAAGCACCTGATTTTGCAAGGCATCCTCGTGTCGTAGCGCCACCGTTGAGCGAAGTAAGGCAATGAGGGCCAGCGCACGCTCCAGTCTGCGCCCGCTGTCCAGCATCAACCAGGCAGCTTCACGGGTCATACTCTCACTGGTTAAACCGGTAAATGCGACGATGCCTGTGATGAGATCATCCAGATTATGTTGCAACTGTTCGACATTGATTTCATTATTGATGACCCGTTGCTGCCATCGACGTTGTATATTATCGACACTGCGCCAGGTGTCTTGTGACCACAAGTCACGAATACTGAATGCTGATTGCACAAAGGCCTGAATATTCACTGTCAGCGAGCCCTTGCGTTGACTATCTTTCGCGAGTGATAATAACTCGGCCTCGGGTGTTTTCAGTAGTTGTGCATCGCCTTTTACAAAACCCGGATAAGTGCCTGTGACCTGGGTCAGGGTAGGCAGTAATATCTTAAGGCAGTCATTGTCAACAGGGTCCTTGAATTCATGCGTTTCCCTTACTTTTAGTAATACAGTTCGCAATAGCCGTGTTGCCGCTTCAATGCGCTCAAGATGTCGGCCAACCCAAAACAGGTTGTCTGCAGCGCGGCTGGTCAACGGTTCAGTGGCGGTATCAATCAGTTGATTACGTCTTGGTTGAGTCCATATGCTTACCGGCTTATCAGGTTCAGATGCCAAGACCCAAGTGTCCTTGCTAATTCCGCCTGCCTGATTTGAAACAATAAAATCATCTTTTTGACGGGCGACACGGGTGAGTCCTCCGGGCATCACCACATAATCATTTCCGTTAGCGACAACAAAGTTGCGCAATACGGCGTTACGCGGTTCGATATGATGGCCGATAAACGCCGGTAGCGTGGAGAAACTGACTTGTTCCTGACCTATAAACAAATGCGGTTTAGCTAAAATTTGGCTGCGCAGGTTTTCTTTTTCTTTGCTGCTTAACATGCCGCCAAAGACGGCATGATTACTCAGGCCACGATTGGTGGGTTTAATGACCAGGTTATCAAGATTTTGCAGGACAAAATCGCGCTCGCGGCGCTGTCCGCACCACCAGGTTGCAATCGAGGGCAGCTTAAGTTCCTGATTTAAATAATAGCGGGATAATCTGGGCAAGAATGCAAGCAAACCAGGATTCTCCAGAATACTGCTGCCCATAGGATTGGCAATAGCGACATTACCGCGCCTGACAACTTCCAGCAATCCCGCTACACCCAGTTTTGAAATACTGCGCAATTCCAGGGGGTCGCAGAAAGAGTCATCGACGCGGCGTAAAATAACGTCGACAGCTTGCAAGCCTGCCAATGATTTAATCCATACATGACCGTCACGTACCGTCAGATCACCACCCTGAACCAGGGTATAACCAAGATAAGCCGCTAAATAGGCGTGTTCAAAATAGGTTTCATTGAGCGGGCCGGGCGTAAGTATGACTATGCGAGGATCTTCTTTGTTGTGCGGCGCAATTTCAGCGAGTCCCTTGCGCAGCGCCCTGAAAAAACCGGATAACCGATGCACCTGCGTTTCACGAAAAATATCAGGAAGAACCCGTGTCATTACGGTACGGTTTTCCAGTGCATAACCCGATCCGGAAGGCGCCTGGGTGCGATCATCCAATACCCACATGCGTCCGTTGGGGCCACGGGCAAGATTCGCTGAATAAATGGTCAGGTGTCGTTGCTGGTTTTGCAATGCGCCAACACAGGGACGCAAAAAACCTTCATGGCCAAAAATCAGCTCAGCTGGCAGCAAGCCTTTTTTAAACAGGTTTTGTTTGCCATAAATATCTTTCAGTATCAGGTCAAGCAGATCTGCACGTTGCTTAAGGCCCGCTTCAATAACTGACCATTCTTCGTTGCTGATCAATAAGGGGACAGGATCAAGCCGCCAGGGCCGGGTCAGATTTTGCGAATCGCCATAAACATTGTAGGTAACACCGTTTTCACGCAACAAACGTTGAGCTTCCCTGCGGCGAAGTTCGAGTTTTTCGCTACCCATACTTTCAAGCGCACTCATAAAGCGCTCCCAATAGGGCAGCACTTTATTTTCGGTGGCATACATTTCATCGTAGATGCCAAGTTGCGTTGCGTAATATTGCGTGCCAATATCATTGGCAGGGCTGTCGGTATTAGGCACGAGTTATTCCATATCTTTGTTCATTGTCAGCTTGTTACGCCTTCTCCCGCAGAAGGGAGTATAAGACACCGTAAAAATGACCTGTCACTCACTCACTCACTCACTCACTCACTCACTGACTACAGTGCCGAAAAGCTGGCTCTTTCTTCATATCCGATGGTCAATATCCTGATAGTGGCGCAATGTCTCACCTACATAAACCTGACGGGGACGGTAAATAGTGACAGATTCACCATGGATCATTTCGCGCCAATGCGCCAACCATCCTGGCATACGGCCAATGGCAAATAAAACGGTAAACATATTGGTGGGTATGCCTGCCGCGCGTAGTATCAGACCTGAGTAAAAATCCACATTTGGATAAAGTTTTCTGGAAATGAAGTAGTCGTCTTTCAGCGCGATTTCTTCTAGACGTCTGGCAATATCGAATAATGGATCGTTAATGCCAGGTTTGTTCAGCAGTTTGTCACAATGCTTTTTCAATACCATGGCGCGTGGGTCGAAATTCTTATAAACCCGATGGCCAAAGCCCATCAATCGGCTTGATGAGTTTTTATCTTTTGCCTGATTAATAAACTCGGTGCCATCTCCCCCTTCTGCGTGTATCTGTTCCAGCATTTGTATTACTTGTTGATTTGCGCCGCCGTGTCTAGGTCCCCATAGTGCGGAAATACCCGCCGAAGCAACTGCATAAACATTAGCCATGCTGGAACCTGCGGTACGTACCGAGGACGTGCTACAGTTTTGTTCATGGTCTGCATGCAGAATCAGAAACATATCAATAGCCCGCACAATATCATCATCCAGTTGATAGTCACGTACCGGGGATGCAAACATCATAGTGAGAAAGTTACGGACATACCTAAGTTTATAGGAAGGATAAACTAGCGGTTCACCAATGGATTTTTTATAAGAAAATGCCGCAATAGTACGTACCTGAGAAATCAGGTTGGCGACAATCTGTACTTCAGTGGCTTCATCGAGCTGGTCGGGAACCGGATAAAAAGTCGATAATGATGCAACCATAGTCGCAAGTATGCCCATGGGATGAGAGCCACGGGGAAATCCGTTAAAAAAATGGTGCATGTCTTCATGAATAATCGACGATTCATTAAGACGTGTTGAAAATTGCAATAATTGCTCACTGGTTGGCAAATGACCATGAAGCAACAAATAGGAGACTTCAGTAAAACGGGAGTTTTCGGCCAGTTCTTCTATGGGATAGCCACGATAACGGAGTATGCCTTTTTCGCCATCGATATAAGTGATGGCGCTTTCACAAGCGCCGGTATTTCCGTAACCATCATCTAGTGTCACATAGCCGGTTTGGCTACGCAGCTTGGTAATATCAATGGCTTTCTCGCCTTCAACACCCCTATAAGTAGGCAATGAATAACTTTTATCTTCGAGTATCAATGTTGCCGGGGTCAGCAGTTTTAATCTATCGCTCATTTAAATAAATCTCCATAGTAATGTGTCGTTATCTATATCTGGTTGTTCGATACGTGTTAAGCCACACGCGCAACTGCCCGACATTATTGTCGTATATTTCTCGTTTCGGAGGGCAAAAAAGCGTTGCCCTGTACACCATCAACTTAAGGCATTAAACCACGAAGAGCACGCAGTTCACGAAGAAAAGCCAAGATAAAAGCTTCGTGTCTTCTGTGCTCTTCGTGGTTTATTAATCAATC
>NQJI01000098.1 GCA_002256705.1 Methylococcaceae bacterium NSM2-1 | reverse complement strand
CGACCGCCCAGTAATGCGCCCGATAAGGCAATGCTCTGATCCGCACAATGCCCGGTCACTTTAATCAATGATACATAATCCTGCGATTCCTGGGTAACAGATTCAACCAGCGCAATGCCCTGGCGTTTGGCTATGTTCTCGGCATTAACACGATTAACAGGTGTGGAAACTTTGCCACTTAATACACCGACCAAAGCAGCAACTGAAATCGGACGCACAGCAACTTCAGCGGCTCTGCCGAAAGTAGCTACCTCTATTTTTTCCAGCGGCTGGGTTGCCAGACCCACCAGTATTTTGCCTAAAATAGTGGCCAGATTCATAAATTCGTAGGATTTTTTCAACTCTTCAGCCGACAATCTGGGCAAGTTCAAGGCATTAACCGCTTCACCCGTCTTCAGGAACATCACTGCCTGTCTGGCGATTTCGACGCTCACTGCCACTTGCGCTTCAGAGGTTGACGCGCCTAGATGCGGCGTGAAAACAATATTGTCCAGTTCCAGCAAGGGCGAATTCGCAGGCGGTTCATTTTCATAAACATCCATAGCCGCACCGGCAATTTGACCATTCTTTAAGGCTTCATACAAAGCTGCCTCATCAATCAAACCACCTCTGGCGCAGTTGATAATCATGGCTTCTTTTTTCATCTTCGCCAACTGGGCGCTACCGATAATATTACGGGTTTTTTCAATAAGTGGGCAATGCAAGGTGAGATAATCAGCACGCGTCACTAATTCATCCAGACCTACTGATTCAACACCCAAGTCTTCAAATATTTCAGGCGCGACGAACGGATCATAAGCGATGACCTGCATTTTTAAACCCAAACCGCGCTGTGAGACGATACGTCCAATGGTGCCAAAGCCCAATATTGCCAGCGTTTTGTGTGCAACTTCCGAGCCCATCAGTTTGGATCGTTCCCATTTACCTGCGCGTACAGAACGATCTGCCTTGGGCAGATGCCGGCTCAGCGACATTAAATGTGCGATAGCCAATTCAGCTGTAGTCGTGGCATTGGCATCAGGCGTATTCATAACAATAACGCCCATCTCGGTTGCTGCGGGTATGTCGACATTATCAACACCGATACCGGCACGACCTATCAGTTTCAAACGCTTGGCGGCGTGCAATACATTTTGGGTAACCTGGGTATCACTGCGAATCAATAACGCATCATAATCGCCGATAATTTTACAGAGCCCTTCTTCATTGAGTCCTGTCTCGATATGTATTTGTATACCAGACTGTTCATTTAGATAATTGATACCAGCTTCTGCTAATTTGTCGGAAATAAGGATTTTTTTCATGGAATTGTTGGCTGAAGGTTTACTCGTTAAAAAATGCACAGTTTAACAGCTTTGCTATAATCCCGGTATTGCCAAGTGAGACATTGACGCAAATGCCTGAACAATTTCCTCCCTCTATTCTTAAGACGCGATTTACCGCATCTCGATTCATTTTATTAGCGTCTTTGTTATTAGTACTGGTATTCATTTCGATAGCCACGATAAATCGCGTCTCAACCAGGCCGCCCGATGTGACATTTACCACCATCACCGGCAAAAAAATTGCCCTGAAAGATTTACGCGGCAAACCGGTTATCGTCACATTCTGGGCAACTGATTGCCCCGCTTGTATAAAAGAAATCCCCCATTTGATTGACCTTTATACGCAATATCATAAGCAGGGCCTTGAAATCATAGCCGTTGCCATGTATTACGACCCGCCTAACCATGTTGTCACCATGACTGAGGACCAGCAGCTACCTTATAATGTAGCGCTGGACTTAAAAGCAGAGCACGCCCATGCCTTTGGCGATGTGCAATTAATACCCAGCACCTTTTTAATTAGCCCTGACGGATTGATTGACCTAAAGAAAACCGGCGCTTTTGATCCTGCTGAAATAAAAACCCGTATTGAAACCCTCACCTTAGGATAAGCCATGCTCTGGTTAAAAGCTTTGCACTTGATTTTTATGGTCACCTGGTTTGCAGGCCTGTTTTATCTGCCACGCTTGTATGTTTACCATGCCCAGAGTTCCGATGAAATCAGCAATGAACGCTTCAAGGTGATGGAGCGCAAACTGTTTTTCGGCATTATGACGCCGGGAATGATAGCTACCTTTATATTTGGTATCTGGATGCTGGCTGATTACGCATGGGGACTTTATTCTGCCAGTGGCTGGCTGCATGCAAAACTGGCGCTGCTTGCACTCATGCTGGTTTATCACTATTTTTGCGGCGTGTGGCTTGTTGATTTTAAACATGGCCGTAATCAACATAGCCATGTTTATTACCGCTGGATGAATGAAGTACCGGTGTTATTTTTGGTCGGCATTATCATTCTGGCGGTAGTTAAGCCTTTTTAAAGTAAGTCCATCGCATTCAGTAGAGCTTCCCTGAGAGATCGAGATAAGTCAGGTAAAGCCGCATATCAAATTCCAACTGGAGATAGTCGGGTTCCATGTACTCGCATAATTTATAGAAAGCCTTGTTGTGCTGTTTTTCTCTCAAATGAGCCAGTTCATGCACGACGATCATTCTCAGGAATTCAAGTGGAGCACTTTTAAAGATCGATCCTATGCGGATTTCATTTTTTGCTTTCAAGTTGCCACCCTGCACTCTGGATACAAATGAATGTAATCCCAGCGCTTGATGAAGTACATCGATTTTGTCATCGTAAACCACTTTGCTAAGCGGACCGGATTGCCGGAGAAATTTATTCTTCATGTCCACGGCATAGACATAGAGCGCTTTATCGGTCCTGATGTTATGGGCGACAGGATATTTTTTTAACAGTACCTCAGCCAATTTATCGTTATCGATAAGCTTGTGTACCTGATCCGTTACTGTCGCCGAATAGCCGGCCAGGTATTTTAATTTGCTCATCTTATTCAAGGGGAATGATTAACCGATAGATATTTTGCAGAATCAAACGTTAATCCCACGGTGGTTCATCGCCGTTATAGGCAACAAAGTCTTTGTCCGCTGGATAGGTGGTCGCAACAGGGGTGTCGTTAATAGCTGAAGAACTGCTTTTGGTGGATGAAGCCCGCGTTTTTGGTTTGCTCTTCATGGCTGAGGGCGATTCCATCGTGCCGGCTTGCGGCTGCCATTGTGCAAAAAGCGTATTGTCCTTATCGGCTGGTACATACCATTTCTTATTGGCTGCATCCCATCTTGCTCCGAGTGCTTTAGCGGCATCCTTTTGTGCAAAGGGTACATTGAGATACGTTTTCGAGTCTGCCATTTAATAATAGCGGTTGCGCGGGTTAAATTGTAAGGTTTACTACATTGTAATTCATTGCCTGCGATACCGGGTCAGATATTTACGCGATAGCCAAGCAGGCTTGCAAAAGCCGTAATCCAATCTGCGCAGCTAGGCATAAACAATTGAACATCGGGGCGAAGTTAAATAAATTTCATTCGAGTCTGATAATCCTCTAACCAGTCTCTCCCTATTCAATGAGTAGTTCTGATAAAAGTCACGTAATTCATTTTATATAAGTCCAAATTGGTTCATTTTTCGCGCCAAAACAGGGCAAATTAAATGCCAGACTATCAAAAATCTCAATACAACCCTATCCAATTCTTGAATACCGCATATTATTAGTTTTTATCAACAGCTTAAGCTGAACAACAAATTGGCACTTAAAATGCATGTATTATTTTGCCGATGAAGGAATATACGCTTTATGAATCACTAATGCCAAGTCGGAACTGACCTGTGCAGATTTCTTATATGTATGGTTAGCGGTTAGCCAGCTTTTTAGCTTCATGCAGTACTTCTCTTTTCTGTTTGAGGCTTGCATTAGCTGAACTTAGCAGCCTCCAACTTGGAGAAATATCATGAAAAAATATCTATTGACAATCGCACTGTTCGGAATTTTGCTTGGAGGCGCGATTTTAATTTATAACAGGTTAAATTCAGGCCCTGAATATAAGGCCGATTTAGCTTATTCTTCATTCATCAAACAGGTCAAGACTGGCCGGATTGAACGAGTTGAAATTACAGGTAAAACCATAAAGTTTCGGACTTCTGCCGGTGAGGATTTTGAAACCTATAATCCGGGGGATCCGCATTTAATTGATGATTTACTGGCAACCGGGGCTCAAATCAGAACCACTGCACCAAATGAGCACTCGTTGCTAATGGAAATTTTCATTTCCTGGTTTCCGATGCTGGTTCTGATTGTCATATGTTCATTTTTTATGCATAAAATGCAAAAAAACAGTAAAGGGTCAGTCAACTTCGGCTTTCAAAAAAACAAGGCAAAAATGTTTGATGAAGATCAGGTGAAAATAACTTTTGCGGATGTTGCGGGTTGTGAAGAAGCAAAAGAAGATGTTGTAGAACTGGTCGATTTTCTAAAAGCACCACAAAAGTTTCAAAAACTGGGCGGCAAAATTCCGCGCGGTGTCTTGATGGTCGGGCCTCCAGGGACCGGTAAAACCCTCATTGCCCGAGCAATTGCCGGCGAAGCAAAAGTTAAATTCTTCTCTATTTCCGGATCAGATTTTGTTGAGATGTATGTCGGTGTCGGGGCTTCCAGGGTAAGAGATCTGTTTGCCCAGGCGAAGGAACAGTCCCCCTGCATTATTTTTATCGATGAAATAGATGCCGTTGGCAGAAAACGGAGCAGTTCGGGAATGGGCGCTGGCAATGAAGAGCGGGAACAAACCCTTAACCAGTTGCTGGTTGAAATGGACGGATTTGAAGGTAATGAAGGCATTATTGTGATTGCCGCGACTAACCGTGCGGATGTGCTGGACGATGCCCTATTAAGACCCGGCCGTTTTGACCGGCAAGTTAATGTTGGTTTGCCTGATGTCCGTGGCCGGGAACAAATATTAAAAGTCCATTTGCAAAAAGTGCCTACCTCGGAAGATGTTGAAATCAGTTATATTGCCCGCGGCACTCCCGGATTTTCAGGTGCAGAACTGGCCAATTTAGTAAATGAGGCCGCTTTGCTGGCAGCACGTTCCGACCTTCTTGAAGTCTCCATGACGCATCTTGAAAAAGCCAAGGATAAGATATTGATGGGCGTAGAAAAGCACACGATGGTGATGAGCGAAGATGACAAGCGCCTGACGGCCTATCATGAAGCGGGACACTGTATTGTCGGCCGGCTTATGCCGGACCATGATCCGGTCTACAAAGTGAGTATTATGCCCAGAGGCAGGGCGCTGGGTATTACGATGTTCCTGCCGGAAAATGATCAATACAGCGCCAGCAAGCGTAAACTGGAAGGCCAGATAGCCAGTCTGTTTGGCGGCCGGCTTGCAGAACTGCTGATTTTCGGCGATGACCGGGTGACTACCGGAGCCTCCAATGATATTGAAAGAGCAACCGAATTAGCCAGAAAGATGGTTACCCGTTGGGGCTTGTCGGACAAACTCGGACCGCTCACCTATGGAGAAGAAGCCGGCCAGGCCATCTTCGGGCAACCGGGGGCACAAGGCGGCGCTATCTCCAGCAATGTTGCACAAATGATTGATGAAGAGATCCGTTCGGTAATCGATCGTAACTATTATCGTGCAGAGAAAATCTTACAGGAAAATATGGCTATTCTGCACCTTATGGCAGACGCGCTGATGAAATGGGAAACCATCGACCGCTGGCAGATTGATGATTTGATGGCTGGAAAAGAAGCGCGGCCTCCTATGGAATACAGTGATATGAAAGACCGGAACAGCCCCGAATCAAACGGGAAGGGAAAGGATGACAGCTGTGCATTACAACCTGACCAAAGCTTTGCTTGACGAGAATACGGCATGAAGTTAACGTCAGAATTTACAAATAACATGTTAATGCCCGGTCAAGCCGGGCATTATTTCGCATTCTGCGCATAATTTTGAAAACTAAGACCCCGGTGCATACAGTCGAAAAGCATTCCGGATTGTCATTCCAATGCTAAAGTGTAAATCGATCAGGGCAATAGCTTGTTTTCAAAATTATGGATATTGGCAATCAGGCTTTTTTAACAAACTCTGATTTAAGTTTCAT
>NQJI01000097.1 GCA_002256705.1 Methylococcaceae bacterium NSM2-1 | reverse complement strand
TGCCAGTTCATCAACACCGCCGGCCAGCGCCCTGTCAAACCCCGTCTGTTCACCCACATGCGCTATTACACGCAGAGGCTTGTCAAGTCCATGTGCCTTAGCCACAATCGCCTGCACTATCTCCTCGGAAAGCATGGGCCAAGGTGCGTCGGGTATGAGGTGATCGCCATGTGACATCATCCATGGCGCGCCAGCCTCACCACCAGGTTCCAGAGAAATCTTGATGGCCGTCGCCCCTCCATCAGCCAGGTTCTGGACAACTCCCTCCACTTCATCTACTGATGAAACAGCAATACCGATTTTATCATAGCCGCCGATGCCGTCATCAGGGTCGAATACGTTCAGCGGATATCCTCCGGAGGCCTGGATAATGGGGCCTGTGCTCAATAATCGTAGCGCTCCTTGACCACCCTCAGGTTTCATTAACGGGCCGCCGGTATCCTGCACGGTTGTTATGCCATGCTCCAGCAATTTGTCTTTCCTGATGTTTTGATAGGAAATATGCGCGTGTGATTCGATAAATCCGGGCAAAATTGTTGCATCACCCAAATCGATCCTGTTTCTGCATAGCCCACGTAATTGATTTGGTGAACCGACTCGCTTGACTTTGTTACCCTCAATTAACACCGCCATATTATCCTGAGGAAAATTGACTCCGTCAAACAGCTGATTTGCTGTCAATAGTTGACAGCGAGGGGGTTTTGGTAATTTTGGATTAACTGTGCCTGACTCAATTTCGCCCTCCTGCGCAAGGGTATTAAAACTGATTCCCTGCCACAAGATCATTGTTATCATCAGGCAGGGAATACCAAACCTGCTTTTTCTACTTTTCATCTTTTTTCTCCAAATTAGTTTCATTTGCTGCAATTTATTGATTGATTTCAATACGCAGTTATCTCCCCCAATTAGAAAACTGCCTAAATGAAAGAGTAAAAACATCGAGATCAGATCAACAAAATCATGCTTTTAATAAAAGGCTTCTCAGTATTGACTGAGAATTTTTAGCTCAATAACTAAACCAAGGAATGGTCTTGGCCCAGATAAAGATTCAGTTGATAATACCCGGTAAGCGAATTGGCTTCCCTGCGCATTCATATGACAAAGGTAATTTTTCTTATGCCAAAAGTATTGTTGTGCGATATGCCTTACTTTTGTGATTTTTGTGTGCGATATGCCGCACTTTTGCAAAGTGCGTCTTTACATTTTGATCGAAAACAATCATCAACTATCTGAAAATTATTAATTAACAAATCAAGGTGTGATTCCTGCTTATTAACAAGTTAGTTTCATATAAATAGAAAGAGATTGCTAATGAGGGAAATACAACAAATAACAGCGGGACGATGGAGCATAAGAGCTAATGATTTGCCGTCGCAGTTTCAACAGCAAAAGAATTGTCTTCACCAGTCGTTACCAGAAGCTGCGGGGGTTGGCCACTCAAATATATTCCAGCTTGATCAGGACCTTAGCTACATTGAGACTCACTATAAACCCTCGAAAGACTTGGCTGTTTTGAGCCATATAGAAAGTCAGGAGCCACGAATGGTGGTTACACTGGGCTTAAAGGGACACTCCCGTTTTTCAGGTACTCAGGGTGATGAGATTTTTTTTAATGAAGGTTATGCCGCCATAACAGCATTCAATTCAAGCATTGGCGTAAGGCACTACGAAGCCAATAAATCCATAACACAGTTGCGCCTTTCATTAAGTAAAAACTGGCTGGACAGAAATTTTGGCGAAAACAAATTTAAGCAATTGTTCATTAAAGGCGGCATTCATCAATTAAGCTATCAACCCATATCTCATCAGGGAATAATTGCTGCACAGCAGTTATTGGCTTGCAATGTATCGAGCGAAGTAAGGGGGCTATTTATGCAGGGTCAGGCTATGTCCCTATTGGCTTCAGAATTAAGTCATCTATGTGAAGAAAAATCTGAAAATTCAGAAAAATTTAATCAAAAAGACAAGGATATAGCGAAGTTGGCACAAGATATTCTATTCAATGAATTCAAAAACCCTCCCTCTGTAGAAGCGTTATCAAAACGCGTGGGGACAAATCAATTTAAATTAAAAAAAATGTTTCACCATTTTTTTAACAACACGCCTTATGGTTTGTTGCTGGAGATCAGAATGAATAATGCCTATCGGTTACTAGAATCCACCCGTTGCCATGTCAGTGTTGCCGCAGATTTTGTTGGCTACAGCCATGCAAGCAATTTTAGTGCTGCATTTATAAGACATTTCGGGATTTCACCCAAAGCCATTTCCAAAAAACAATAAACCCAAAATGCAACCCTCTGCTTATGTGATCCGCACAACAACATTGATTTTTGCTCAGATTGCCTTATATCAATTAGAACCAACCCTTAATAAAAAGGTTATCACATGAGTACACTGCATATTGTCTGCCCCCACTGCCATGCCGTAAATCGAATCCCATCGGAGCGTTTGGCGCAACACCCCCGTTGCGGTAAATGTAAAGAAGCTTTATTTAACGGACATCCTCTGGAATTAGCCGGTAGCGATTTTCAACAGCACATTTCACGTAATGATGTTCCTGTCGTTGTCGATTTTTGGGCTCCCTGGTGTGGGCCTTGCAAGATGATGGCTCCGGCGTATGCGCAGGCAGCTGTCAACCTTGAACCGCGGGTACGCTTGGCGAAACTCAATACTGAACAGGAACAAGGTATTGCAAGTCAATTTAACATCCGCAGCATTCCAACCCTGGTTATATTTAAAGGCGGTCGTGAAATTG
This sequence comes from Methylococcaceae bacterium NSM2-1, assembly GCA_002256705.1. GTDB lineage: Bacteria > Pseudomonadota > Gammaproteobacteria > Methylococcales > Methylomonadaceae > Methylobacter_C. The sequence goes on along the minus strand of NQJI01000097.1, from coordinate 3,251 downwards.
CCCGCCAAGCCGGCGCCATGAATGCAGCAGATATTATTCGCTGGATAAGCAGTCATATTCAAAACCAATAACCACTTCAATTGTTGGTTGCCTGACCCTAAGAACGACGAGTAGTCCACGAAAAACACGAACGACACGAAATAAATTAGTCTGTATTGATCAGGCCATTCACCCTTTGGGTAACGATCTACAGCTTGATATCTCTTTGAATATTTTCGTGATTTTTGTGTTTTTCGTGGAATAACTGATTTTTCTAGGTTGACAGTAACCTTAGGGATCAACTTAAGACATAACACCACGAAGACACGAAGAACACGAAGAAAAAAAGCCAAGAGTAAAAACTTCGTGCCCTTCGTGTCTTCGTGGTTTATTAACTAATCTGTTTATATTTTATTGATTGAATATGCAGGCATTCTGCTTAAGTTGATGCTTATGGATTTTATCCATCATTTACAACTGATCGTATAACGCCATGTACTCTTTAGCGCTGTTATTCCAGGAGTAGTCTTTTTGCATCCCACTGACTTGTAATTGTTTCCAGGCGTCAGGCTGGCTATGTACAATAAGTGCGCGTTTAATTGTTTCCATGAGCGCCCCAGAAGTGGCTTCATTAAAAACAAAGCCCGTTGCGGTGCTATTGCTCAGGGTTTCCGGTATCGCATCAACGACAATATCAGCCAGACCTCCGGTTTTTCTGACTATGGGGACAGTGCCATAGCGCTGACTGTAGATCTGGTTCAAGCCGCAAGGTTCAAAACGTGATGGCATCAGGAAAATATCCGCGCCTGCTTCAAGCAGATGCGCTAAAGCTTCATCATAACCAATAGTAATAGCCATTTTATCGGGATAAATTTCAGCTAAATGGGACAACTGCTGCTCAAAACGCTTTTCCCCACTGCCTAGTAACACAAATTGCAGAGGCAGAGTGAGCATCTCGGGGAGGCATTCCAATATCAGGTCTATGCCTTTTTGTTCCACCAGGCGACTGATGATTGCGAACACGGGGATGTTGTCAACAGGGAGAGAATGTTGGTTTTGCAGGGCTATTTTGTTGAGTTTTTTTTTGTTTAATGTTGAAAAATCATAGCGTTCACTAATATTAGGGTCGGTTTCTGGATTCCACTGATCAGCGTCAATTCCATTTATAATGCCGGTCAGGTTATCATACCGGTGACTTAACAAGCCCTCCAGACCATAGCCAAAATCGGCTGTCTGAATTTCCCTGGCATAAGTCGGGCTTACCGTGGTGATACGGTCCGCATAGGCCAGGCCACCTTTAATGAAGGACAGCAAGCCGTTAAACTCAACACCGTCCGGATTCCAAAGCGGCCTGGGCAGATTCAGCAAGTCCCAGGTAGCTTTTGGGAATAGGCCTTGATAGGCCATATTATGTATTGTAAACACGGTAGCGGGACGACTAGCTTCCAGGGAAAGTAGAGCAGGTACCAGGCCGCTTTGCCAGTCATTGCAGTGGATTATATCGGGCGTCCAATCCAAATAGCCCCGGTTCATCGCCACTTCTACGGCGATACGGCAAAACAGGGCAAAGCGTTCGGCACTGTTCGCCCTGGCAATACCTTGTTCATCCACATAGGGATTGCCCGGAAAATCAAAAAATTCCGGGCAATCCACCAGCCATACAAGCACTTGGGTTCCGGGCAGGCGGGTTTCCAGAATATTTGCATCGGCATTATTCACCCGCACCGTGCTTTTATAGTAAATTTCTTCTGTCGTATTAATGGCCTGATATTTTGGCATTATCAGACGCACATCCACGCCCTGTCCCGCCAATGCCTGGGGCAAGCTGCCGGAAACATCGGCGAGACCCCCGGTTTTAATCAGGGGATGCGCTTCACTGGTAACAAACAGTATTTTTTTCATCATCCGTTTAACGCCGGTTATATTTTTAAAACAATTCCGGCCAATGGCGGCAGAGTCAGACAGATGGAGTGCGCTTGGTTCATCCAGGGTATCGGCTCGGAAATAACCTCGCCATTTGAGACATTGCTGCCATCATACAAATTTGAATCGGAATTAAAAATCTCCTGATATGTCCCGGCTTCAGGTACGCCTATGCGGTAATTTTCTCTGACTACCGGTGTAAAATTAAGAACCACAATCAACTCTTGATGATCACCTTTACGGCGATAACTGATGACTGATTGCTCGACATCATGGCAGTCTATCCATTCAAAGCCCTGGTAAACAAAGTCCTGTTTGAACAGGGCCGGGTGCGCCTGGTAAACATGGTTTAACTCTTTTATCAGCGTCTGGATGCCTTTATGATGAGGGTAATCCAGTACATACCAGTCCAGTGACTGATTGAAATTCCATTGTGTACCCTGACCAAACTCACAACCCATGAACAGCAGTTTTTTACCTGGATAAGTGAACATGAACGTATAAAGCAGGCGCAAATTGGCAAACCGCTGCCATTCATCACCGGGCATTTTACCGAGTAGTGAGCCCTTGCCATGCACAACTTCATCGTGCGAAAAGGGTAAAGTGAAGTTTTCGGTAAAGGCATAAAGCATACCGAAAGTCAGTTGTTCATGATGAAATCGTCTGTGTACAGGATCAACGCTCATATAAGCCAGGATGTCATTCATCCAGCCCATATTCCATTTCATGGAAAAACCCAGTCCCCCGACCCATACAGGCCTTGTAACCTGGGGCCAGTCGGTTGATTCTTCCGCCATCATTACCGTTCCGGGAAACTGCTCATGGGTAACGGTGTTCAGCTCTTTAAAAAAAGCTATCGCCTCAAGATTTTCATTGCCGCCGTAAATGTTGGGAATCCAGTCATGCTCTTCACGCGCATAATCCAGATAAAGCATTGAGGCAACCGCATCCACTCTTAAGCCATCAAGATGAAATTCTTCCATCCAAAAAACGGCGCTGGCCAGTAGAAAATTTCTTACCTCATTGCGGCCATAATTATAGATCAAGGTACCCCAGTCCCTGTGCTCTCCTTTCCGGGGATCTTCATGTTCGTAAAGGGCGCTGCCGTCAAATCCCGCCAGCGCAAATGAATCCTTGGGGAAATGAGCGGGTACCCAGTCAAGAATCACGCCGATATTGTTCTGATGACAGGTATCAACGAAATAACGGAAATCATCCGGCGTGCCGTGACGACTGGTAGGGGCAAAGTAACCAGTAGTTTGATATCCCCAGGAGGCATCCAGCGGATGTTCGGTTATGGGCATGATTTCTATATGAGTAAAGCCGAGTTCTTTAACGTACTCGACGAG
>NQJI01000096.1:2333-8436 GCA_002256705.1 Methylococcaceae bacterium NSM2-1 | reverse complement strand
CAGTTGGTTGCTGTTGATGCAGAAGTCAGGGAGTGGAAAGTTAGAGCCGCCTTGCTTGAGCAAAACTGGGTGCATGTTGCCCATGCATTGACGGGTTTAACAATTGAAGAGCAACAAGAACCCCAATGGCAATACTGGCAAGCCCGATCTTTGATTGAAACTGGAAAAACCCTTGAGGGGTGGACTATTTATAACCGGCTCTCGGAAGATAGAAGTTATTATGGTTTTATGGCTGCAGATGCCGTCAATAAACCGTATTCAATTGCTGATAAACCTGTTTTTCTTGCTGCCAATGTGCTCGAAACATTGGCTCAAAAAACTGATTTTAAAGTCATTCAAGAGCTTACAATCTTGAACCGCGAAGCGGAGGCAAAGCGACAGTGGTGGTTCGGCATAAAAAAATTGCCCAAAGATCAGCTCAAGATCGCAGCTAAATTAGCCCAACAGTGGCAATGGGATCAGGTTGCCATTATCACTATGGTTAAAGCGGATTATTGGGATGATTTGGCATTGCGATTTCCTGTAAGTTATTTAAGTCAGGTTCAAAACAATGCTTATTGGCAAAATCTTGATCCAGCCATTATTTTCGGCCTGATTCGTCAGGAAAGCATGTTGGATAAGAATGCCCGGTCAGCAGTGGGCGCGCGTGGATTAATGCAAATTATGCCGGCAACGGGGCAGCAGATAGCCCGTACTCTTAATGAACCCTGGCAAGCAGAAAATAGCTTGTTTAACCCGGATGTTAATATTAAGTACGGTGCATTTTACTATAAACAATTATTGAACCGGTTTGGTGGCCATTTTGCCTTGGCAACAGCGGCTTACAATGCAGGACCCAACAGGGTCGTCAAATGGTTACCCAATGATAGGTCCGTACCCGCTGATGTCTGGATAGAAACAATTCCATTTAAAGAAACCAGAAAATATGTAACCTCTGTTCTGGCTTACGCTATCATTTATCAGCAACGGATACAAAGAAATGCATTAAAAATTACAAGATTGCTGTTTGATGTGCGTCCCTACTAAAAATTGAGCTGATTTTTTTCAGTGTCTGTAAGATAATATCCAATTATATTATAAAAATAATTACTAAGGTACACGAATAGTATGGAGAAACAGCATAGTTTTACGCGCGAAGAACTATTGAAGTCCGGCAGGGGGGAGTTATACGGACCTAAAAATGCGCAATTACCCCTGCCAAACATGCTGATGATGGATCGTATTACCTATATATCGGATAAAGGTGGCACATACGGAAAGGGCGAAATCGTAGCTGAGCTGGATATCAATCCCGATTTGTGGTTTTTTGCCTGTCATTTTCAGGGTGATCCGGTCATGCCCGGATGTTTAGGATTAGATGCCATGTGGCAACTGGTGGGTTTTTATTTGTGCTGGATGGGAGGCCCAGGTAAAGGACGTGCTTTAGGTGTGGGGGAAGTTAAATTTACAGGACAAGTATTACCCACAGCTAAAAAAGTAACATACAGAATTAATTTAAAAAGACTGATTATGCGGAAACTGGTTATGGGTATAGCTGATGCCACTATGGACGTAGATGGTAAGGTCATCTATGAAGCTACCGATCTGCGAGTTGGTTTATTTACTTCTACAGAAGATTTCTAGGGGTTAAAAGTAAAATGAAAAGAGTCGTAGTAACCGGTTTAGGCATTGTTTCCAGTATAGGGAATAACCGAAAAGAGGTGGTCGATTCCCTAAAACAAGGTCGTTCAGGAATTGCTTTTGCAAAAGTTTATGAAGACTTGGGTTTTCGCAGCCATGTGCATGGACCTATTAATATAGACGTGGACGCATTCATTGACCGTAAAATAAAACGCTTTATGGGTGACGGTGCCGCGTTTAACTATATTGCGATGCAGCAAGCGATTGATGATTCAGGTTTGGCTGAGGCAGAAGTTTCTAACATCAGAACAGGATTGGTGATGGGCTCAGGCGGTCCTTCAACATCAAATATTGTTGACGCGGCAGATATCTTGCGTGAAAAAGGTGTTAAAAAAGTCGGACCCTACATGGTTCCCAGGAGCATGTCCAGCACCAATACGGCTTGCTTGGCAACACCCTATAAAATTAAAGGTGTAAATTACTCCATCAGTTCAGCATGTGCGACCAGTGCCCATTGTATTGGTCATGCCATGGAATTAATTCAGATGGGCAAGCAGGATGTGGTGTTTGCCGGTGGCGGTGAGGAAGTGCACTGGACCATGTCGGTGTTATTTGATGCCATGGGTGCATTATCTTCCAAATATAATGACACCCCCGCTACGGCCTCCAGACCTTATGATGAAACCCGGGATGGTTTTGTTATTTCTGGTGGTGGCGGTGTTTTGGTCATTGAAGAACTGGAGCATGCCAAGGCGCGTGGCGCCAAAATATACGCTGAACTGACTGGTTACGGCGCGACTTCTGATGGCTATGATATGGTTCAGCCATCCGGCGAAGGCGCAGTACGTTGCATGCAGCAGGCAATGGCGACAGTGAGCGGCAAGATTGATTATATCAATGCGCATGGCACCAGCACTCCGGTTGGAGATACCAAAGAACTGGAAGCGTTATGCGCCGTGTTTGGTAAAGAAAATGTGCCTTGGGTCAGCTCCACTAAGTCACTGACCGGACATGCTTTAGGCGCTGCTGGTGTTAATGAAGCGATTTATTCATTATTGATGATGGAAGAAAACTTCCTCAGCGCTTCGGCCAATATTACCCAGCTTGATCCGGCAGCTGAGGGTATACCCATTGTTCGTGAGCGTAAAGATAATGTTACCTTAAATACGATCATGTCGAACAGTTTCGGTTTCGGCGGCACTAACGCCACATTAATTTTTCAGCGTTACAACGGCTAACGTATTTCTTGTCGGGGTTCAACAGGCTATGAACCCCGATTTTCCTTTTTTCTCTCATCACCCGATATAATTCTGACCATGTCAGATCCAAAGCAAAAATCCAGAGTTCAATTTAACAAATTACAAAAACGTTTACGACACAGTGTCGGTGATGCAATTGCCGACTATAACATGATCGAGAATGGCGACAAGGTCATGGTTTGTCTATCAGGTGGCAAGGATTCCTTTACGCTGTTGGATATCCTGATGAATTTACAGAAAACCGCACCCGTTGATTTTGAGTTGATAGCGGTCAACCTTGATCAGAAACAACCAGGCTTTCCTGAGCATGTTTTACCCGCTTATCTAAAATCCCTGGGTGTGCCTTATCATATTATTGAAAAAGACACTTACAGTGTAGTAAAGCGCGTCATTCCGGAAGGTAATACTACTTGTGGGCTGTGCTCGCGCTTACGGCGTGGAACATTATACGGGTACGCCGAAGCCAACAATGTCACCAAAATAGCCTTGGGGCATCACCGTGATGACATACTTGAGACATTTTTTCTGAATATTTTTTATGGTGGAAAACTCAAAGCCATGCCGCCCAAGTTATTGAGTGACGATAAAAAGAATATCATTATCAGGCCGCTGGCTTATACGCGCGAGAAAGAAATAGAACGCTTTGCTGCATTCAAGGATTTTCCTATTATTCCCTGTAACCTGTGCGGCTCTCAGGCTAACCTGCAAAGACAGGCCATGAAAGTCATGTTAAAGAGCTGGGATAAACAATTTCCAGGGCGTCTTGAAACCATATTTACCAGTCTGCAGAACGTTGCGCCTTCACAGTTAGCCGATAGGCAATTATTCGATTTTGCAGGGCTTATGCGAAGTCAGCAAACCGAAGGGCAGATTGTTTTATTTAATGCCGGCTTGGACGTATTGGCCATGTAATCAAGAAAAATCTATCAACTTACCGAACTTCTGCTTGACCGTCGTTCATTTATGATGAGTATGCCTATGATTTTCGGCTAATTTTAATAACTGTTTGCTTAAGCCTATGACAACTATCCAATATATTAACACCCCTGATCAACTGGCTAAACTGTGCGAACAGATAAAGAAAGAACCCTGGCTGGCACTTGATACCGAGTTTCTACGTGAAAAAACCTATTATCCGAAATTTTGCCTGTTACAAATAGCGACACCCGAATGGGTTGCCTGTATTGATCCGATAGCCTTACCTAATTTGGATGATCTTTTTGAGGCGATATATAACCCTGCTATCGTAAAAGTATTTCACTCCTGTCGACAAGATTTGGAAATATTTTATCAATCGACCGGCAAATTACCTGCACCAATTTTTGATACACAAATAGCCGCACCGTTGCTGGGTTTTCAGGATAATCCAGGTTATGCCATGCTGGTCTCCAGCTTGTTAAGTATTAATTTGAACAAAGCTCATACCCGCGCAGATTGGAGCAAACGGCCATTAACCGAAGCGCAAATTGAATATGCTGCCGATGATGTGATTTATTTATGTCAGATTTATCAAATTATGGTTCAAAAACTGGCAGAATTGGGGAGGATTGACTGGCTAAAACACGACTTTGCCGAACTAGCAAATCCAGCGCATTATACGGTAGCGCCCGAAAAAGCATGGTTTAAAATCAAAGGCAAAAATAAACTAACCGGAAAACAGTTGTCCATTATTCAAACTCTGGCGCAATGGCGAGAAAAAACGGCGCAATCTGAGGATCGTCCAAAAAGCTGGCTTTTGCGTGATGAATTGCTTTTTGATTTAGCCAAACTACAACCCGAAACAGTTGAGGAATTAGCTAATGTGCGAGGTATTAATGAGCGCGCAGTTAACCGTTATGGCAAAGAACTGTGCCAATTAATTACCGCTGCCAAGAACCGTGCTCCTCTTCCCTTAAATGAAAAAGACCGGCCCGCTAAAAAAACCCAGCAACAGGAAGCCATACTGGATATTCTAACGGCATTAGTAAGAATACGCGCCGAAGAAAACTCATTAAATCCATCCATTCTTGCTTCGCGTAAAGATCTTGAAGTATTGATGTTCAATGACGATGACGAATGCCCGTTATTGCACGGCTGGCGATTTACTATGGCTGGCAAAGAACTGGTCGGATTATTAAAAGGCGAACTGTTACTAGGTATTGAGTCGGAAAGGTTGGCTATAATTGAAAAAGAATCTTTGGAATTGGATACTTAACTCAGTTTCTTCAATCAAAAAGCAAAACCCTATTGCATTTTGGGGACATATTTCAGATTATGGTTTCCAATTTAATATTGGGACTAGCAATAAGGTTAACTATGTGCTCTGACCTTTTAACCATGTTCAGGACTAAAGGTCTTGTCGAAGTCAGGGTGACCGGTTAATCTGTTCATGGTTCGGCTGCTCTATAAGGCTCTTCTTAGCAAAACCGAACCATGAACAGCTTATCCCTATATCATCCTTCCTTTACTTGAAAGCCAATATTGAAATAATCAAGCAACGAAAGAGCAATGTTGTGCGCGCATGTGTTTGTATTGGCGCCACTTTGAACGTATATTATTGGGTTGTTTCAATTGCCGGAATTATTTGATGGATACCATTAGCATACGCGGTGCCAGAACGCATAACCTGAAAAATATTGATATTGATCTGCCCAGGGATAAACTCATTGTCATCACAGGGCTTTCTGGTTCGGGTAAATCATCACTCGCTTTTGACACCATTTATGCCGAAGGTCAGCGGCGCTATGTAGAATCCCTTTCTGCCTATGCCCGCCAGTTTTTATCCATCATGGAAAAACCGGATGTTGACCATATAGAAGGCTTATCCCCCGCTATTTCTATTGAACAAAAATCCACTTCGCACAATCCACGCTCAACTGTCGGCACGATCACCGAAATCTATGATTATCTGAGACTGTTATATGCGCGCGCAGGGACACCTCGTTGTCCTGAACATCATACGTCGCTGGAAGCGCAAACGGTGAGTCAGATGGTTGATCACATTCTTGCGCAGCCTCAAGATCAACGCTGGATGTTGATGGCTCCGGTAGTTAATGACCGTAAGGGCGAGCATAGTCAGTTACTGGATGACTTGCGGGCACAGGGGTTCATTCGCGCCCGTATTGATGGCACTGTCTTTGATTTGGATGAAGCCCCGGCTTTGGACCTGAAAAAGAAACATACCATAGAAGTTGTCGTTGACCGCTTTAAAATTCGTGACGATATTGCCTTAAGATTATCCGAAT
>NQJI01000096.1:0-2311 GCA_002256705.1 Methylococcaceae bacterium NSM2-1 | reverse complement strand
TCGATGATGCGACAGAATTGCTGTTTTCCGAACGTTATGCCTGCCCGCATTGTGGTTATAGTCTGACCGAATTGGAGCCGCGCATATTCTCGTTTAATAACCCCAAAGGTGCATGTAGCAGTTGTGATGGTTTGGGTGTAAGACAGCATTTTGACGCTGATCTTATTGTTCATAATCCGGACATCAGTCTTGCCGGGGGAGCCATTCGTGGCTGGGACCGGCGCAATGCCTATTATTATCAAATGATCTGTTCATTAGCCCAGCATTACGGCTTTGATCCCGAAGTACCCTTTTCAGAACTGTCTAAAGAAGCTCAAGATGTTGTGCTTTATGGTAGCGGAAATGCGGCCATCGAGTTTAAGTTCATGACCGGAACGGGTTCAGTGAAAAAAAAGAGGCATCGCTTTGAAGGGATTATTGCGAATATGGAGAGGCGTTATCATGAGACCGATTCGCAAATGGTGCGCGAAGAGCTGGCAAAATATCTGTCTCAGAAGCCCTGTAATATTTGCGATGGTGCAAGACTTAATATTGCTGCCCAAAACGTATTCATTGAAGATTTGCCGATCCATCAGGTTACCCGCTTACCAATACGCAAATCTTTGGCTTTCTTTCAACAATTATGTCTTCCAGGTCAGCGCGGCGAAATTTCAATAAAAATTATTAAAGAAATTCAGGAGCGGCTGGAATTTCTGGTAAATGTAGGACTGGATTACTTAACACTGGATCGTAGTGCAGACACACTTTCAGGCGGTGAAGCACAACGCATCCGCCTCGCCAGTCAAATTGGCGCGGGTTTGGTGGGTGTTATGTATGTGCTTGATGAACCGTCCATCGGTTTGCATCAACGCGACAACCAGCGTTTGCTCAATACCCTGTTTCATCTGCGCGATTTAGGCAATACCGTTATCGTTGTTGAGCATGATGAAGATGCCATACGCTCTGCGCAGCATATTGTTGATATTGGTCCAGGTGCCGGGGTTCATGGAGGTCGCATCATTGCCCAGGGTACACTGGATGACATTCTTAATAGCGAAGACTCATTAACGGGTCAATATTTGTCGGGTAAAGTTGGCATTGCCATTCCCGATTCGTTAACACCGGTTGATAAAGACAAGCAAATCACCATCCGCAATGCCCATGGAAATAATCTGAAGAATGTTGATATTTCCTTCCCTGTCGGTTTGTTGACCTGCGTGACCGGTGTATCGGGTTCAGGTAAATCAACCTTGGTTAACGACACTTTGTATGCTTATGCGGCACGCTTAATCAACCGTGCCGGCGTCATTCCCGCCCCCTGTGATGCAGTCGAAGGACTGGAGCATTTTGATAAAGTTGTCGATATAGACCAAAGCCCGATAGGCCGAACACCGCGCTCCAATCCTGCAACCTACACGGGTTTATTTACGCCGATACGCGAGCTGTTTTCAGCCACACCTGAAGCACGCTCGCGAGGTTATACACCCGGTCGATTCAGTTTTAACGTTAAAGGGGGGCGCTGCGAAGCCTGCAAAGGGGATGGCGTTATTAAAGTTGAAATGCACTTTCTGCCCGATATTTTCGTTCATTGTGATGCGTGCAACGGCAAGCGCTATAACCGCGAAACCCTGGAAATACGTTATAAAGGCAAAACGATTAATCAGGTGCTGGATATGACCGTAGAAGATGCGGCTGAGTTCTTCAGTGCGGTACCCACTTTAGCCAGAAAGTTACATACCTTAACCGAGGTAGGGTTGAGTTATATTACCCTGGGACAGAATGCTACAACCCTTTCCGGCGGCGAAGCGCAGCGGGTAAAACTCGCCAAGGAACTTTCCAAGCGTGATACCGGCAAGACCTTGTATATTCTGGACGAACCCACTACGGGCCTGCATTTTCATGATATAAAACAATTGCTGGGTGTTTTGCATACCCTGCGCGATCACGGCAATACCGTCATTGTCATAGAACACAATCTGGACGTGATTAAAACAGCCGACTGGTTGATTGATATGGGACCTGAAGGCGGTGACGGTGGGGGAACACTAGTTGCTGAAGGCTCACCGGAACAGGTTTCTGAAAATGAGGCTTCGCATACGGGAATGTATTTAAGGCGGTTTTTTGAATAATGGATATGGAAAGAACCAAATAAGTTACTGACATTCCCCGCGACTAAAATCCACGAAAGACTCAAAAAATGGAGGAGGCAGTTGGCATAGAGAAGGGCCATGAAGGATACGCATCGCATAATTTTAATGAGATTGGGGTGGGACTTGGAAAAATGGTCCACGATACCTACCTTATCTTGATTTGTTGTTCGGATGCGAGCCTT
>NQJI01000095.1 GCA_002256705.1 Methylococcaceae bacterium NSM2-1 | reverse complement strand
ACGAAGATATTCAGACACTGACGGAAAACGTTTACTGGCATGTGTACCGGGCGTATCCAGCCGTGCCGTCGCCGATCTATGTTCGATCTTGTGAAAACAGATGCTAACAGTAATAAGCTATCGCTCGATTTGACAGATTTTGCGACAGAATCCTTTACAAGCCAATGATTTCATCAAACAGGGCTTGCAGTCCATACGGCTTTTTTGTGCTGCGGTTTTCTCAAGAAGTCCCGTCGTGTATCATGTGCGGACATTAAAGGCGTATACCCCATGTTGCGACCTTGATGAATAATATATAAAACAATAGCTTATAAAAACACGCAACCATTCCTGTAAATTTTTTAAGGTAAAACGCCGTCATGCTAGACCCCCGTTTATTCAGAACTGATCTTGATTTTGTTAAGGAACAATTAAACAGACGTTCATTTAATTTTAATCCTGAGTCTTATGCCGAGCTGGAAGCCAGACGCAAGGACGTACAGGTTAAAACCCAGGAACTGCAAAATGAACGTAACAGCCGTTCAAAAGCTATTGGTCAGGCAAAAGCCAAAGGCGAAGATGTACAGCCGTTGTTGAATCAGGTTCAGCATTTGGGCGATGAACTTAAAGCGGCGGAAACTGCATTGGCAGGCATTCAGGAAGAGATGGAAACGTTGATGGAGGGTATTCCCAATATTCTTGATGAGTCCGTGCCCGATGGCAAAAATGAAGAATTTAACCTTGAGATTAGCCGTTGGGGCGATGTGCCTCACTTCGACTTTGAACCTAAGGATCACGTTGATTTGGGTACAAAACTGAAAGGAATCGATTTTGAGCTGGGCGCAAAAATTGCCAGCAGCAGGTTTGTGGTTTTAAATGGCGCACTGGCGAGATTACAAAGGGCCATTATTCAGTTAATGCTGGATACGCATACGGCCGAACATGGCTACAGTGAAACTTATGTGCCTTTTTTGGCCAATGCGGATAGTTTGCGAGGTACTGGACAGTTGCCCAAATTTGAGGCTGATCTGTTTAAAGCGAATGATGATCCGGCTTTATATCTGATTCCGACAGCAGAAGTCCCCGTCACGAATATTGTCAGGGATGTGATTGTTGACGCCAGGGAGTTGCCGCTTAAATTCGTTTGCCATAGTCCGTGTTTTCGCAGTGAAGCGGGCGCTTACGGACGTGATGTGCGCGGCATGATCCGTCAGCATCAGTTTGAAAAAGTTGAGCTGGTGCAGATTGTCAAGCCGGAAGACTCACCTAAAGCCCATGAAGATCTGACCAATCATGCGGAAAACATCCTGAAGAAATTAAACCTGCCTTATCGCAAAATGTTGTTATGTGCAGGGGACACCGGTTTTTCATCAGCAAAAACCTATGATCTTGAAGTGTGGCTGCCAGGGCAGGGCACTTATCGTGAAATATCGTCTTGCAGTAATTTCAAGGATTTTCAGGCGCGGCGTTTACAGGCGCGATGGCGTAACCCTGAAACAGGCAAACCTGAATTGGTACATACCTTAAATGGTTCCGGTTTGGCTGCGGGCAGAACCCTGATTGCGGTTATGGAAAATTATCAGGATGCCCAGGGACGTATTCGTATTCCTGATGCATTGCTGCCTTATATGGGCGGTTTGGACATTATTGAGTAACCGGAATAAATATCTTGAAGGAGTGATCAATCGATCATTCTTCTTGGCAATAAAAAAGGGAGGGTTAGTAATAACCCTCCCTTTTTTGTGTGGTAACGCTTAATAACTTAAAACGTTATTGAGGGTTTAGAGGTAGTTGAGGTTCACCATCAACTTGCAATTGTACGCGACGGTTATTGGCGCGCGAGTAGTCAGATTGGGTGAATGGGTTTTTTCAACCAAGTAATCTTTCACCGCTATTGCGCGGCGCTCAGACAATTCCATGTTGTACTGGAATCCGCCTGTTTTACTGGTGTGACCTTGTATTTCAATTTGCAGTTCGGGATGCTCATTGATGGCTTTTGCAGTATTGTCAAGATTTCCAAAGTATTCCGGTTTTACGACTGCTGAATCATTGTCAAATTTTACATCTACAATCCAGCAGCCAAGAACGCTAACCGGAACGCCGGGTAAGGTGGTAGGACATCTATCATTGCAATCGTTAACGCCATCTTTATCCCCATCAAGAGTTGAGCAATCTGCAACGGGTGTGCCGGCTTTCAAGAAAATGCTCTTTACAAAATTAGCCATGTTTTCAGGGCTTGAAATATTGTCAGCCGTTACGCCATAACCACAGCCAGCGATATTAGAGAGTTGATTTAAGAGGGTTATGCCGGATCTTTCTTCTGCGTTGCCAACCCAGACAGAATATACACACAGTCTGTCGCCATACGCTTGTTTCAAAGATTGAAGCTCTTTAACACCGTCAGAGTCCAGATCATGACCATCGCTGAGTATTAAAACAGCAATGTTACCCGCTGTTGCGGATAAGTCTTTGTTGGTTTCATCAATCCCGTTTTGGATGGGTGAGCCACCGCTGGCACAAGTCAGTGAGTCTATGCCGCTGCCGAAAGTTGATTTTGAGTAGCTGGTAGGGGCCTGATTAAGCTGGGTAAATCCCCCTGACAAGCATTTGCCAAAGCCAAAGCTGCGGATACTTGAGGTTAACTTAATGTCAGGAATGGTTTGGTTGATTCTGTTCAGGACTTCTTTTTCAACTGAAAATTTTGTCGGATCAGGCTGGGCAGGATAGCCTATGCCCATGTATTCATCTCTCATTGACCCTGAGGAATCATTAATAACAAAGAAATTATCCGCTTTTTGCACATACTGGCCGGAGGAAAGTAAACCATTCAAGTCCTGGGCATGAAAGGTTTCAAAAGTGCTTATCGGTTGAGAGGCGCAGCCTGACAAAAGCAGGGCTGCAATGGATGCGACTGTTATTAGTATTTTTTGCATTGAAAATCCCCTTATTGTTATTAATAAACCGATCAAGATAAGGCAAACGCTATGCGGTATCGTTGAACCAGTCTGGATTCTAGCATTGTCTCAATTCAATTGGAATAGAGTGGTAACTTAAAATTCTATATGAATTGTGAGGTTGTTTTATTGAATTGTGTTTCTACCTATGTTAACAAAATCATTTAAAGTATGACTGAGCTACAAGTTTTATTGAAAGGGTTTGCGTATAATGTATCAAATCCAGTAATACTGGAAAAAAGTTACACATCACAGAAGGCGTAGAGTTTTCAGATAATTTGTGTTTCTGTGATGAAATATAGTCATTAGGTTAATGATTATCCTGCGTGCCTGGATATTTCTCATAAACGGGGAAACTTCAGTTATTAAATACTTATGGAGTTACTTTGATGTTTATATTGATTAGATTATTTATTTTCTCTTGTCTGTTTTCACTGAGTGTGAGTACACAAGCGGAAGAGCCATCGGCACAAACGCTTATTCAGCAATCTGCCGAACAAGGCAACGCCAAAGCGCAAGCCAAGCTTGGGGCTATGTATCTATTGGGTAGTGGTGTTGAAAAAGATGAACAACAAGCGGCGCAGTGGATGTTAAAAGCGGCAAATCAGGGGTATGTTGAAGCTCAGGTAGTAGTCGCAGCGATGTATGACCGAGGCCTGGGTGTAAAAAACGATGTTAAAATGGCTACCAAGTGGTATGAAAAAGCCGCAGCCCAGGGAAATAGTGCTTCGATGGCTATCCTGGGAAAAAATGACGTTGCCAAGGGCAGTGTCGCATTTAGCTATCAAGCCATGCGTTTAAGTGCCGCTAAACAAATCCCGACAGAGTACGCTAAAAGAATTTTACTAACGAAATAATATCACAATGACTATAACTACACGTTTTGCCCCGAGTCCAACGGGTTATTTGCATGTCGGCGGTGCGCGCACTGCCTTATTCTCATGGCTTTATGCGCGTAAACACGGCGGAAAATTTATTTTACGGATTGAAGACACCGATCTGGAACGTTCAACTCAGGAATCGGTTAATGCCATTCTTGAAGGAATGACATGGCTGGGCCTGGACTATGATTCCGGGCCATTTTATCAAACCCATCATTTTGATCGGTATAAAGAAATTATCCAGCAGTTGTTGGCTCAGGGCGATGCCTATTATTGCTACTGCAGCAAAGACGAACTGGAGCAATTACGTACCGAACAAATGGCCAATAAAGAAAAGCCTCGCTATAACGGTAAATGCAGAGATTCTGCCGAGCCGCAACAAGAAAGGGAGCCGGTCATACGCTTTAAAAATCCGGATATTGGCGTAGTTACAATCCCGGATTTGGTTAAAGGTGACATTGTGGTTGCCAACAAGGAGTTGGATGATTTGATTATCGCCCGGGCTGATGGCACACCAACCTACAATTTAACCGTTGTGGTTGATGATATGGACATGAAAGTCACGCATGTTATCCGGGGCGATGATCATATCAATAATACACCCAGGCAGATGAATATTCTTAAAGCCCTGGGCGCCGAGCTGCCGAAATATGCTCATTTACCCATGATTCTGGGTCCCGATGGCGCACGGTTATCAAAACGTCACGGTGCAGTGAGTGTGATGCAATTTCGTGATGAAGGCTATTTACCGGAAGCCTTGCTGAATTACCTGGTGCGATTGGGCTGGTCGCATGGCGATCAGGAAATTTTCACTATAGACGAGATGGTTGAGTATTTCGAATTGTATGATGTCAATGTATCGGCATCGACTTTTAACATGGAAAAGCTGTTATGGTTGAACCATCAATATATTATGAACAGCGACCCTGCCCATGTAGCGCGTCATTTAAGCTGGCATATCGGGCAATTGGGTATTGATCCAGCTGAGGGGCCAGAGTTGATTGATGTTGTAAAAGCGCAAAGAGAACGTAGCAAAACCCTGGTTGAAATGGCAGCTGCCAGCGTTTATTTCTATAAAGAATTCGATACCTATGATGAAAAAGCTGTTAAAAAGAACTTTACCCCGGGGTCTGATCATGTTTTAGCGCGTTTACACGATGAATTGGTGACGGTGACTGACTGGAATGGTGAGATAGTGCATCAAATTGTTGTAAATCTTGCCGAAACCATGGGACTTAACCTGGGTAAAGTGGCTCAGCCTTTGCGAGTTGCAGTCTGCGGATCAGGAGTTTCACCAGCTATTGACGTTACCTTGTCATTGCTTGGGCAAGAAAAAACCCTGGCTAGAATAGAAAAAGCCATAAATTACATAAGAACTTTAAATTAGTGTTGTACATAACGGGTAATTGCTGTAGAATGCCCGTTCTTTACATGGGGCCATAGCTCAATTGGTAGAGCGCAACACTGGCAGTGTTGAGGTCAGCGGTTCGATTCCGCTTGGCTCCACCAAGAAGAAAAAGTTGATTAAAATGTTCAGTCCCCATCGTCTAGCGGCCTAGGACACTGCCCTTTCACGGCGGTAACAGGGGTTCGAACCCCCTTGGGGACGCCATTTTTAATGGCTCACATGATTTACACCGGTCTTTTATGCCAGGCATTAAAGATCAATAGTTTTAAGTTTTTCGTCTGATCCTGTTTGGATGGACTTAAGATTTTTAGTCCCCATCGTCTAGCGGCCTAGGACACTGCCCTTTCACGGCGGTAACAGGGGTTCGAACCCCCTTGGGGACGCCATAAAATAAAAGGCTTATCTTTTGATAAGCCTTTTTTTATGCCTGTAAATTTATTCTGTCCATGGGTAGGCCAGCATTTCCGCGCAAGTAATGTTTATCCTTTTGGTCTGTCTCAACATATCGCTATTTTTTTTAATCGAAGATTGGTCTTTGTTTTCGCGTTGGCTCGCTGTTTCGGTCAGTTTTCCCTTGCTGAAAAATAGCTTTAACACCCACTGATAAGCAAACCTGAAGGGAATAAAAATAAATCCAACGATCAGCCGGATTTGTGGACTATCTAATTTTTGCAGCTGCTCATAGTGAGTAGATAGAGGCACTTAGTGTTCCCACGCGGAGTGTGGGAACCTGTTTAAGGAGTTTGTAGGTGCGACTTTAGTTGCATGGTTGCGACCAAGTCGCGCCTACAGCAGAGCGGTAATTTCAATGGCAGTGATCCAGCGCCCGGATTTATTTTTTCACCAGCTTACTACGCGCAAAATCAATAAGCTTGAGCGTAAAATCAATAATCGGGCGGCGCTTGACTACTACCGTATAGCCCAATAAACCCATCACCAAACCATAAAACAATTTTACTATGGCTGATGTGCCTTGTTGCTGCTGGGCAGCTTTTATTGCCGCCTCCGATGCTTTTACAGGCGTAGTTTGCACGGCTACTTTGGAGGGCTTAACTACTGCTTGCAGGTCTGGCAAGCCTAAGCTGCGGAAGGTGTCATAATCTTGCCAGATAGGATATTTTCCTTGCCATAATGTCTTGGAGAAATAGGGGGCCAGACTCATGCCATGTGACAAAGGAATGCCTTTGTCATCAAGATAGCCTTTGTAGACGACCAGGCTAATATCACCACCTTCACCATGCCCATTGGTCGTAAACGATTTTTCAACGTGATCATGGAACATCCAGATGCCCTGGCCAAAGCTGTTTAAACCATCATCGACGCCGCTCAATTCCAGATCAATACGCTGCGCAGGCACCATGCCGTGTACATCGCGCTGGATATAGGAGCCGGGGCCATTATCGACGCCATCGTAATGGGTAATGGTGGGTTTATGTCCGTGGATATGTAATGCGAATGCTTCTGTGTGGCCATTCAAAATACGCAGCTTGACTTTTTGATTCTCTTCCATATGAATCAACGATTCCCTTAAGGTATAAGGGAAGGAACGGCCATTGAGCATAAAGTAATCATCTGTAGCATCAGTCGTGTCATATTCCATGTTCATGTGTTTCGCGATCAGGCGGGGATCATTGGCAGATCTTGCAACGACTTCATGAAGTTCTTTATCCGCCGATTCATAATGCAAATCATATTCCCGGGCATATTTTTCAAGAACAGCTATGGAAGGGTGGCGTACTTGACCGGCGCCGACATTCAGGGTTTGCGGCCAATTGTTGGGACGATTTTCCTCAACGACGAAAATACCTTGCAAGCCCATTGGGATATGGGTATGCGGTTGCACATGGCAATGGTAATACATGGTGCCGGGTTGGCGCGGCTTGATGACATAGGTTTTGGTGTATGGAATGCGGCAAATAATGGGTGTTTTCCAGGACTAACCAAACCACATCATCCTGTTCGACGCGAATGACCGGAGACGGTGCACGCAACAACGGATTTGCTTCCAGTTCGTAAAGGCTTTTTGTTGACATATCACGTGTTTTGGGGGCAAAAACCCAAAAAGTCGGTTGTATGCCGGGGGCAATATCAAAGGTGGTGGTTGGCTCCTTTATGTCGGGCGAATGACCATTGAGTTCGACAACTTCAAGTTTGATAATGATTTTATCGGGGTCACCGTCACCGTCGAAATCGTCAGACATCGTAATGGCATCGGCGGCAAGTTGCGTCGACATCAATGTTTCCATCGAAACGCCGTTTGTGCCTTTAACAAAGGCGGCTATATCTGCCGGATTGTCGGGATTACAGAGTTTGGATTCTTGTATGGTTACGCCGTCAATGACTTGTTCCTTGCGCCATTCCGGATCAGTAAATTCAGAACAGACTTCTTCCACCGGTCCCATATCAACCTTGGCTGATGGAGGTAAATCAGTGGCAGCCTGGCTCCAGGCATGCATAAGGAGCAGTGCGGCGCCCCCGGTAAAGGTAATAAGTTTTTTACGCATACAACGACCTCAGAAAAACACATGATTGAAAAATGAAACGCCGCCCAAAAGACGGTAGAATTAATATCCTTACTATTTTAACTGAATAGTTTGGCTAAGTCTTTTTTGGCTACTCAATAAACCCAAAGGGCAATAATATTCTTAACTTTCTGACAAATCATTCTAAGAATCCAATAATACTCATAAAGTTCACCCATGAAACACAAATAGTAGTACTGTAGATGATAATGACAGGGCTGTCTTTTCGATGCGACATCGATTGGGGGACGGGTACAGGGCAATAACTTAACCTTCAGTATACGGCTGTGTATTTGCCGCTATGGCTTAATCAGGCAATGCTTTACCAAAGCAAACAGTTTTGAGACCATAAGCCAGGATGCCAGCCGGAACTTAATAAATAAACTTTAATCGGGTTTTCGAAAAATTTTAAACTTGTTTAAGGAATGATAATTTATTAATTTGGACATTCGTTAATAAGCCGCACACCTATTGCCATCCAGTAGTTGAACGACGGCTGGTGGGTCATGAGAAACAGGCGCGGGCCATCCTCACTTGGCGGCTCTTTTGGTGGATGCGCTATGTTTATCCACCCTGCAAGCCTGTTTGTTTTTTAGGAAATCAAAATATCTGACAATATTTTTACACAATTATTAGCTTTTTCTGATTCTGTGAGTTTTAGGTATTCTTAGGAGCACTTGCTTATTTCTTACAGGATGGACGCTGCTATTTTGGGTAATGTTTCATGAAAAAACCATATAAATTTTAATCATCAGTAGTGAAATAAAGAATAACGCTCATCGTGAAAAATCAATCACCCCATTATCTGGTCGGTATCGACTTGGGCACAACCCATACGGTTGTAGCTTTTACCAAAGCTGAAAAAACACCACAGGAAATACAATTATTTCAAATTGAACAGTTGATTGCGCCAGGGCAGGTTGCGGCCAGACCTTTGTTGCCATCGGTACGTTATCATCCTGCGCCAGGTGAACTATCATCTGCTGATATCGCATTCCAAAGCTACAGCACAGAAACCCCGGCATCAGGTGAATCCGCCATTATCGGCGAAGCCGCGCGCTTGTTAGGCGCCAAGACCAAAGGCCGGTTTGTGACCAGCGCCAAAAGCTGGCTGTCGCATCCTTCGGTAGATCACAGTGCCGAGATTCTACCCTGGGGCAGTAGCGATGACATCAGCAAGGTTTCGCCCATCGATGCCAGCGCCAGTTATCTGGCACATATTCGCACGGTATGGGCACACAAATTTCCTGATGCGCCCTTGGAACAGCAGGAAATTGTCATTACTGTCCCCGCTTCCTTTGATGAGGCAGCGCGTTCACTGACTTTGGAAGCGGCGCGAATTGCAGGGCTTACCCATGTCCGATTGCTTGAAGAACCCCAGGCGGTATGTTACGACTGGTTAAGGCGCAATGCTGCAAACATTAAACAGGCGCTGCTCAATGTGCATTTATTGCTGGTTTGTGACGTTGGCGGCGGCACTACTGATTTAACACTGATTAAGGTAGAGCAGGGCGAACAGGAGCCCAAATTGACACGTATCGGTGTCGGCGATCATTTAATGCTGGGCGGCGATAATATTGATCTTGCCTTGGCTCATTTGGCGGAAAGCCGTCTGATCGATTCATCCGATCGTGAAAAACACTTGTCCGCCGCTGATTTGTCGCAACTGATCGAGCAGTGCCGGCTTGCCAAGGAGCGTTTGCTGGCCGCGGATGCGCCGGAACATACAACCGTCACGCTGCTGGGCGGAGGTTCCAGGCTGATTGGCAGCTCTCGGTCGGTGGTACTGACACGCGAAGAAGTCAGGGCCATTGCGCTGGATGGGTTTTTTCCGTTATCAAGGCTGGATGAATTGCCTGACAGGAAACGCAGTGGCGTCGTCGAGTTTGGACTTCCTTATGCCGCGGAACCGGCGGTAAGCAAGCATATTGCCGCGTTTTTAAAGTTGCATGCCGTGGCTTCGGCTGAGGCTTTAAATGGCGAGGGCAGGGTGCCCGATGCGCTGTTGCTTAACGGCGGTGTGTTCCGCAGTCAGCCGATTACCCAAAGACTGGTGAATCTGCTTGATTCATGGAGCGCCAGGCCTCCCGTTTTGCTTGAAAATAAACACCCTGAACTCGCCGTTGCTTTTGGTGCGGTAAGTTATGCCATCGCCAGGCGCGATAAGAAGCTTAAAATTGGCGGCGGCGCGGCGCGAAGTTATTTTCTGCTGGTCGATACCGGTAATTCAAAAAAACAGCAAGGAATCTGTATTTTGCCCAGAGGTAGTGAAGAAGGCGATGAAGTCATCCTAAAAGACCGGCATTTTGCCTTGCGGCTGGGCATGCCGGTGCGCTTTCATCTGGCCTCAACGACAGGTGATGCCGAATTCAAACCCGGCGATGTAACCGAAATAACGGATGAGTTTCATTCCTTGCCACCGCTGGCGGTTGCTTTTGAGGGTGATGAGAGCAAGCCAAATGCCGAGGCGATCGTTCAGTTGGCCGTGACGCAAACGGAAGTGGGTACGCTTAAAATCCAATGCGTTTCTGTTGAAAACACTGATCAACGCTGGGATGTTGAATTTCAAATCAGGAAGAAGAGTGTCGCGGGATTGCCAATGGATGCAACATTGCCTCCCCAATTTAAGGGTGCCGTAGAAAAAATACAAAACATTTTTGGATCCAAATCCAGGCATATAGACCCTAAAGCCGTAAAAAATCTGCGCGCCGATCTGGAAAAGCAGTTGGGGTCTGCGCGTACTGAGTGGGAAACGCCGTTATTAAGGGCGATGTTTGCCATATTACTGGAGGGATCGAAATATCATCGTCGCTCGGAGAACCATGAAAGAGTCTGGTTGAGTCTGACCGGGTTTTGTTTGCGCCCCGGTTTTGGTTATCCGCTGGATGACTGGCGCGTAGAACAACTCTGGAAAAGCTACCCGCAAGGCATACAGTTTGTTAATGAAGCCCAAAACTGGACGGAATGGTGGACGCTGTGGCGGAGGATTGCCGGTGGTTTGAGTGCGGCGGCACAGGAACAAATTTTTGCTGATATTGCGAGGTTTATAAATCCCGCTGCCGCAAGGCAACCGGGCGTTGCCAAACAAATCAAAAATCGCGGTTATGATGATATCGTGCGTCTTGCCGCCGTACTGGAACGGCTGCCTGTCGAAAAAAAAATACAAGTGGGCGAGTGGTTGTTAAAACGCCTGCAAAAAGCCAGTGAACCCAGCCAGACCTGGTGGGCTGTCGGGCGTATTGGTGCGCGCATACCGTTTCATGGCAGTAGCCATAATGTCGTTCCTGCCGACATTGTCTGTAAATGGCTGACCCAGATTTTGTCTGAAGACTGGAAAAAAACGCCTCATGCCGGTTTTGCCGCCACGCTGATTGCACGTATGAGTGGTGACCGAGCGCGGGATATTGATGAATCCGTACGCCTGCAAATCATAGCGAAACTGAAACTCAGCAAAGCACCGTCATCCTGGATAGACATCGTCGAGCAAGTCAGGGAACTGGATGAAAAAGAAGAAAAACAGGTTTTTGGCGAAGCATTGCCGCCAGGCTTAAAACTAATCAACAACGTATAAGGCGATTTCCTGCGAAGAATATACCCAACTAGCTGGTCTTTTTGCCCATTTTCTGCGTTGTAAAAATGGTTACATAGCTCGCTATGCGCCCATTTTTACACCTTGAAAATGAACAAAAATCCTGCGCTATTCTGGTATATTCATTCTTGTATATCACCTAAAAAGAGGATAACAATGAAATTAGTCAGTTTGGTCATGATTGCAGGGCTTATCCTGCTTTATTTTGTGGATGCGGCATTAAAAATACACATAATGAACTGGGAAATGTTAACTCATAGTGCCCTCAGATTCTTTACCGGTTTTATCCTCATCGGAATCGGCGTGTTTTATGCCCATAAAATCAGATTAAAAAGTGCAGTTTTTCTTATTTTGGTGCTGGTTCTGGCCGATGACATTATGGATTATTATAGAAAAGTTAACAGTTTTAGTTTTGAAGACACGCTACATGGTGTTTATATGCTGTTATGGGGTTCCTTGATGGGCTATGCATTTATGAAGCACTCGAAAGATAAAGCAGATAAACAGTAGTTGCAAGAACCTTGCTTTTAAAATATCTAGAAACGCAGAATGCTGAATTAATCACAGATAAGTAATAGCCGGTAGTCATCCGGCAAAATATAAACCATTTATAAAGGAACATGATGAAACACGCTGTATTTGATGCGCAAATTACCCCGGAAGGCCGTCTGGATGTTCTATCCAAGGCCGAAGTCAATAAACTGTTTGATACCAGTCAGGGAGGATTATATAGAATATTCCGTAACTGCTCGCTTGCCGTATTGAATTGCGGTAGAACTATGGATGATGGCAAGGAACTGCTGGAGCGTTATGCTTCTTTTGATATTCGTGTTGTTCAGGAGCAGCGGGGAATCAAGCTGGAGGTTAAAGGCGCTCCTGCTCAAGCCTTTGTTGACGGCAAGATGATTAAAGGGATCAATGAACATCTGTTTGCAGTACTACGTGACATTATTTACGTCAGTGACGAGATCAATGATAATCCAAAATTTGATATGGAATCATCGGACGGTATTAGTAATGCGGTATTCCATATTCTGCGCAATGCCAATATTCTGCGTCCAATGACTAACCCCAATCTGGTGGTTTGCTGGGGTGGACATTCCATTAGCCGTAAGGAATATGACTATACCAAACTGGTTGGGCATGAAATGGGGCTGCGTGGTTTGGATATTTGTACCGGATGCGGGCCGGGTGCCATGAAAGGACCAATGAAGGGTGCTACTATCGGGCATGCCAAACAGCGCATAAAAAACGGTCAATATCTGGGTATATCTGAACCCGGCATTATTGCTGCTGAATCACCCAATCCGATTGTCAATGATTTGGTCATTTTGCCGGATATTGAAAAACGCCTGGAAGCCTTTGTCCGCATGGCGCATGGTATCGTGGTATTTCCCGGTGGCGCAGGTACGGCGGAGGAAATTCTTTATTTACTGGGCATACTGTTACATCCTGATAATAAAGACATGCCATTTCCTCTTATTTTCACAGGGCCTGACAGTTCAGAGGATTATTTTAAGGAAATCGATCAGTTTATTGCCGGTACATTAGGCAAGGATGCGCAGCAGCGTTACCAGATCATTATTGATGATCCTGTACTGGTAGCCCGCGAAATGCTGGCTGGAATCAAACAGGTGCGTGTTTTTCGCAAAGAAAAGGGGGATGCCTATTATTTCAACTGGTTATTGAAAATCGATCAGGTGTTTCAGCAGCCTTTTGCGCCCACGCATGAAAACATGAGCAATCTCGCTTTGCACAAGAATCAGGAGATTCACTTGCTTGCCGCTAATCTGCGCCGGGCTTTCTCCGGCATCGTGGCAGGTAATGTAAAGGACGATGGCATTCGTGCCATCGAACAATATGGTCATTTCGAAATCCATGGTGATGACAACATCATGAAGCTGATGGATTCTTTACTGGC
>NQJI01000094.1 GCA_002256705.1 Methylococcaceae bacterium NSM2-1 | reverse complement strand
CATTTGATGCCAGACCATGTCCAAATCCTGATTTCGATTCTCCCCCAAATATTCAGTGTCACAGGTTCTTGGATTTATTAAAGGCAAAAGTGCGATATCGATATCACGAATCTATGCAGGACGAAGGAAGAACTTCACTGGTCAGAGATTCCGGGCAAGGGGCTATTATGTTTCAACAGTGGGCAGGGACGAGGAAACGGTAAGAAATTACATCAAGCATCAAGAAGAAGAGGAGGACAAGCGAATAGATCGACTCGATTTATTTTAAGTCACCACCACCTTTAGGAGGTACATAAATTAACCCGCTTTGAGCGGTTCACATTTTCAAGCCTCCGGCTTTGCCGGAGGTTTTTGACTGTTTGTAAAGGTCACGAAGATGGGTTAGGATTTTTCGAAGGGCTTTTTTTATGCCTGCTTTAAAAAATGTCGCAATTTTGTCGCACCTCTAAAAAATAACCGCAATGCTTGTCTAATTTTTGATACAAAAAGAAAGGTAAATCTTTCAGCAGGGTGCGGTTTCGGAATGGCATTGACCGCCAAAGGCCATGTTTATGAAAAAATTTAGCATATTTGCTGTAACGTGGCTCCAAATTGCAATTAATAAAGCTTCCCACCATAAGGATTTGACCTAATTACAGGTGGGTTTGTAGCATAAGGGTTGTTGATAGAGCCAGTGCTATATTTACTGCCATGTCGACCATAAGGGTTGTTGGTTGAGCCAGCGCTGTATTTGCTACCATATCGACCATAAGGGTTCTTGGCTGAGTTTGCATTGTACTTACTGCCTCCAAGTTGACCGAGATACTGTCCTGTTTGTTGGCCGTAGAGTTCTGCTGAAATTGCCAGTGTTGAAACTGGTAAAAGCACACAGATTAATATTAACTTTTTCATTTCATTCTCCAGGTTATTGTAAAAATTTTGGGTCAGTAGATGTTTTTGTTTCGTTTAATTATATGTTACCGTTCAGGCACTAAATAAACAAAGAATCCCACATAGCATCCACTTTCCTGATGATATCTGGCGACATCACAATAGGCCTGCCCCATTCCCTGTTGGTTTCCCCTGGCCATTTATTGGTAGCATCAAAGCCCACTTTAGAGCCCAGGCCGGAAACAGGCGAAGCGAAATCAAGGTAATCAATCGGAGTATTTTCCAGTATGGTCAAATCTCTGGCAGGATCCATGCGCGTGGTGATGGCCCAGATGACATCTTCCCAGTTGCGGACATTGACATCATCATCGACGACTATGACAAACTTGGTGTACATGAATTGCCGCAAATATGACCAGGTGCCCAACATCACGCGTTTGGCATGACCCGCATATTGCTTTTTCATGCTGATGACTGCCATACGATAAGAGCAGCCTTCAGGCGGCAGGTAAAAATCGACAATTTCCGGAAATTGTTTTTGTAAAATGGGTACGAAGACTTCATTTAAGGCAACGCCCAGGACAGCCGGTTCATCCGGCGGTCTGCCGGTAAATGTGCTGTGATAAATGGGCGCCTGGCGTTGGGTGATTCTTTCTATCGTGAACACCGGAAATTCATCGACTTCATTGTAATAACCGGTATGATCGCCAAACGGGCCTTCCCTGGCGGTTTCGCCCGGATATATAAACCCTTCGAGGACTATTTCGGCACTGGCGGGTACTTGTAAATCATTGATCAGGCAGTTGGCGACTTCGGTTTTACTGCCGCGCAGCAAGCCGGCAAAGGCGTATTCAGACAGCGTGTCGGGAACGGGGGTGACGGCGGCAAGTATCGTTGCTGGATCTGCGCCAAGGGCGACAGAGACAGGAAAGGGTCTGCCGGGATAGGCTTTTTGCCAATCTTTAAAATCCAGTGCGCCGCCCCGATGCGTCAGCCAGCGCATGATGACTTTGTTTTTGCCGATGACTTGTTGCCGGTAAATGCCCAGATTTTGCCGGTCCTTGTTTGGGCCCTTGGTAATCACCAAAGGCCAGGTAATTAACGGCGCGGCATCTTCCGGCCAGCAGGTCTGAATAGGAAAAACGCCCAAATCAATCTCATCACCTTCCCGAACCAGTTCCTGGCAGGGCGGAGATGAAACCACTTTGGGCGCCATATTCAGCACTTGCTTGTATACAGGAAACTTTTCCCAAGCATCTTTCATGCCTTTGGGTGGCTCCGGTTCTTTTAAAGTCGCCAGCAATTCACCAATGCTGCGCAATTCAGTGACTGATTCCGCGCCCATGCCCATGGCAACACGGTGCGGCGTACCAAACAGATTGGCCAACACCGGAATGTTGTAGCCTGTCGGATTTTCAAACAGTAACGCCGGGCCGCCTTGTTTTAAAGTGCGGTCACAAATTTCAGTCATTTCCAGATAGGGGTCAACGGGGATGGTGACTCGTTTCAGCTCGCCTTGTTTTTCCAGTTGCTTGATAAAGTCGCGCAGATCCCGGTATTTCATACGGCTATGCCACACTGCCTGAGCAAGGCATCAATGGTCGGTTTACGGCCACGGAACTCGACAAATAAATCCATCGCATCCTGACTGCCGCCCTTTTCAAGAATGTTGGTCAAAAAAGATTTACCGGTTTCCTGATCAAAAATGCCTCTTTCTTCAAATAAGGAAAAAGCGTCACTGGATAAGACTTCCGCCCATTTGTAGCTGTAATAACCCGCCGCATAACCGCCTGCAAAAATATGTGAAAAACCATGGGCAAAGCGGTTGAATTCAGGCGGCTGAACAACGGCAACCTGGGCTCTGACCTGCTCCAGGATTTCATAGATGCGACCACCCTTTTCAGGGTCGTAATCCTGATGAATTCTAAAATCAAACAGGCTGAATTCCAGTTGTCTGATCATAATCATGCCCGCCTGAAAGTTTTTCGCAGCCAGCATTTTGTTAAATAGTGTATCGGGTAATCTTTCGCCGGTCTGATAATGGCCTGAAATCAGCGCCAGCGCTTCCTGTTCCCAACACCAGTTTTCCATGAATTGACTGGGCAGCTCAACCGCATCCCATTCCACGCCGTTAATGCCGGAAACACCCAGATGATCAACCTGGGTGAGCATGTGGTGCAAGCCGTGACCGAATTCATGAAACAGGGTGATGACCTCGTCATGAGTCAGCAAGGCAGGATCATTTCCGGTCGGCGGTGTAAAGTTACAGGTCAGGTAAGCGACCGGGGTTTGAATGGTGTCATCGGTTTTTTTGCGGCCTACGCAATCATCCATCCAGGCGCCGCCACGTTTTTTGGGGCGGGCATAAAGGTCGGTATAAAACTGGCCGCGTAGCTGGCCGTGTTTGTCATGAATCTCAAAAAAACGCACATCGGGATGCCAGCTGTCAAAGCCAGTAAGCTCGGATATTTGCAGTCCGTACAGTTTTTCCACTACGTCAAACAGACCGGGCAAAACGCGGGTGATGGGGAAATAAGCTTTAACTTCTTCCTGCGACAACTGGTAAAAATGCTGACGCATTTTTTCCGAGTAATAGCCCAAATCCCAGGATTGAAGGTCTTTAATGCCGTATTGTTGTTGGGCAAATTCACGTAACTCCGCCAGATCCTTGCGTGCCTGTCGCCAGGATCTGTCAGCCAAATCTTCCAGAAAATTCATTACATCATCAGGCTTGTTTGCCATTTTGGTAGCCAGCGAGAGCTCGGCATAATTGTTGAAGCCTAACAGTTGGGCTTTTTCATGACGTAAGGCCAGGATTTTTTCCATGATTTCGCTGTTGTCCCAGCGTCCGGCGTGCGGGCCCTGATCGGAGGCGCGTGTCGAGAAAGCCTCATAGTGCTCGCGGCGCAATTCCCTGTCATCGGCATAAGTCATGACGGCCTGATAGGATGGAAATTGCAGGGTTATCATCCAGCCGTCATTACCCTGACTTTCCGCCGTTTGTCTGGCCTGGGCCAGCGCTGATTCAGGCAATCCTGCCAAGTCCTGTTCATCCCTGAACTGTTTGCTCCAGGCATTGGTCGCATCCAGCAGATTTTCTTCATAGTTGCTGGCAAGACGCGATAATTCCTGGCTGGTTTCCTTGTAACGTTGCTTTTTCTCGCTATCCAGATCAACGCCGGACAGTTTGAAATCTCTTAAAGCGTTATGGATAATTTTCTTTTGAGCGATGTCCAGTGTTGCAAATTCATCACTTTTTGCAATAGTTTGATAGGCATTGAACAGTTGTTCGTTTTGCCCCATTTCAGTGGAGTATGCGCTGAGTTTGGGCAGGCACGCGTTATAGGCCTCGCGTAGTTCATCACTGTTGACAACAGAATTCATGTGACTGACCGGAGACCAGGCTTTATCAGGTGTATTGAGTTGTCGCTTGAAGATGCTGGTTGACAATCGCTCTCGCTTCGTCCAGAAGTTGAGTGATAGCGGGCTCAATGTGTTCCGGTTTTATCCGGGAAAACAGGGGGAGGATGGCGTTGCTTAATAAAGGGTTGGTCATAGTGTGATCATGATTCATGGCGGCATTGATGCGTTTTATAACACAAGGGAATGATTTTGTGACGAAGTCGAATGTATATTAGTCTTGATGCGTTGCTTGAGAGTCAATAAAAACAGCTGTTTTGGATAGATGATCATGCCAGCTGCGCTTTTTCTTGTCGACAAGTATCCACAAGAAGCCAAGTCCGCAAAAGCCCCAGGAGACAGTTGCCGTTGCAAAGCGTAATAAAGCTTGTGTCCAGCTGATAGGTTTTTGATCAACGGTCAATACTTTCATTTTCCACGCACGCAAGCCCAGTGTTTGCCCTCCATGCGTCCAGAACCAACCGTAGAAAAAGAAGCTGATGACCGCTAAGTAAATGCGGTAAATTAATGTTTGTTGGGCGCTTATTGCTTCGCCAGCAGTAAATGGAAGTAACAGCGCGGTTGCGAGGAATAAAAGTGCAATCAGCAGGAAGAGGTCGTAAATTAGCGCGGCTAAACGTCGTAAAAAACCAGGAACAGACAGCAGATCTCTACCTGGTTTTAACAGTTTTTGCGTTTTCGAAGACAACTAAACTTTAAATAAAGCTAATTTTTGACCAAAATACATGCACATCGCCATCAGTGCGCCCAGCATGACCAGGGAAAATAAGAAAGGCGGTCTATGGAACAGAAGAATGCCGAAATCTGCTACAAAAAGGCTGGTCAATAGTGGATGGTCAATGAAGCCATTAAGAATCTTTTTGAACATAACAATCCCGTCAATTACACAAATGTTTGGTGCGAATGTTTAAAAAATGGTTGCCTGATCTTTTTATCTGTTTAAATGCACAATGAGTACTTGTAAAAATCAGTGCGATGATTCTACTATATTCAAAAGGGTAATGTAAAAAAAAGAAGATTGATTGTGGGATAGAATGTATCAAATGATATGATTGCCTTAATAGAAAAACAAACAGGGTTAAAGGCCATTTTAAAATTTTTTAAAAAATTGATTGCTTCAGCCAGAAATGAAGTTGAGCCAGATAGGACTCAAGTCAGAATATACTTGCGCTCGGAACATAATATTTCACGCTCCCAGATTAGTGAAAACGCGCTGAAGGTTTTATACAGACTGCAAAAGGAAGGCTTCGCTGCCTATCTCGTTGGCGGATGTGTGCGTGATTTATTGCTGGGGCGCGAACCCAAGGATTTTGATGTCGTAACCAATGCGGATCCCGAGCAAATAAAAAAAATATTTCGCAATTGCCGCTTGATTGGCCGCAGATTTCGCCTTGCGCATGTGCATTTTGGCAGGGAGGTTATCGAAGTTGCGACTTTTCGAGGCGCAGGGGAAGAGCAAAATGACAAGCAGGTGCTCAATAAGGAAGGGCGTTTGTTGCGGGATAATGTCTATGGCACCATTGAGGAAGATGTTTGGCGCAGGGATTTTACGGTTAATGCGCTCTATTACAACATAAAGGACTTCTCTGTAGTGGATTATGTCGGCGGTATGGCTGACCATAAAGCCGCGACGCTCAGACTTATAGGCGATCCTGAAACACGTTTCCGTGAAGACCCTGTACGTATGCTCCGTGCTGTGCGTTTTGCCGTTAAGCTCGGTTTCAAGCTGCATCCTGATTGTGAAAAATCCATGCATGAGGCCGCAGAATTGTTGTCCAGCATACCGTCTGCCCGGCTTTATGATGAGACGTTAAAGTTATTCCTGTCCGGTTACGCGCTACAAACGTTTGAAATGCTAAGACATTATGGGCTATTTCAAGTGCTGTTTCCGGCCACAGAAAACTGTTTATCTGTGGAGGAAGATGGGTTTCCACGGCTATTGCTGATCAGGGCTTTGGAGAATTCCGATAACAGAATTGCCGAGGGTAAAACCGTTACTGCCTATTTCTTATTGGCAGCTTTTTTGTGGGAACCAGTTCAGATGCGGGCTAAGGAAAAAATGGTACGAGGGACGGTTGAATTCATGGCTTATCAGGATGCAGCCAATGAAGTTATCTCCAGGCAGATTAAAAGTACCGCTTTACCACGCCATATCACGATGGCTATGCGCGAAGTCTGGAGTTTGCAGCCCAAATTTAATGCACGTACCGGTTCAAAACCCAGTCGTTTGCTCACACATCCTCGATTTAGAGCGGGTTATGATTTTCTGCTGTTGCGCGCAGAGACAGGCGGAGCTGATCCCGAGTTGGCACAGTGGTGGGCTAAATATCAGGATGCCAATGAAAACGAACAAAGAAAAATGACCCAGCCTCCGCGCAAGGTTCAAGGTGGTAAATCAGGACGGAAAAGAAACTACCGGGGAAATGTTAAAGATAGTGCTACAGGGAAAGAGGCTTAGCTTGTAAGGCGAAAGTGGTGGTTTTTTGCCTTTCGCTTTTAGCTTTTAGCTTTGTATCTATTGGATTAACCATGAAACATTCAGATTGTGCTCCGATTATTGCTTATATCGGCTTGGGCAGCAACCTTGCCAAACCCGTTGTACAGATCAAATCAGCGCGTATTGCAATAGCTTCACTAGCGGGTGTGCAAGAATTGGCGTTTTCCAGTTTATACCATAGCTTGCCTATGGGACCGCAGGATCAACCTGATTATGTCAATGCGGTTATGGGTGTTGCAACAGACTTGTTGCCGATGGAATTGTTGCGGAGTCTGCAACACATCGAAAACGAGCATGGCCGGGTAAGAAAAGCTGAGCGTTGGGGAGCAAGAACATTGGATTTGGATATTTTGATTTATGGCGATCAAGAAATTGACTTGCCTGATTTAACCGTACCCCACAAAGGCTTGGCCGAAAGATCTTTTGTTTTATATCCCCTGTTTGAAATCGCTCCGCAATTGCTTGTGCCTGGCAAGGGCCCCATTGCCGATCTGGTTGCAGAGTGTCCATTGTCTGGATTGAGACGGCTGGAATGACATGAATCATTATGCTGACAAGTCCACAGTAAAACCTTTGACAGTTAATGACCTGGCTGCAATGAAGTTGCGGGGTGAAAAAATCACCTGTTTAACGGCTTACGATGCCAGTTTTAGCGCGTTAATCGACAAGGTAGGAGTCGATATGATGCTGGTCGGAGACTCTCTGGGGATGGTTGTTCAGGGGCATGATACAACGCTTCCAGTCACCATAAATGACATGGTTTATCATGCGCGTTGCGTCAGCAATGCCAGGCGGCGGGCATTTGTCATCGTTGATCTGCCGTTTATGAGCTATACCACGCCTGTTGTTGCAGCCAAAAATGCCGCCAGATTAATGCAGAGCGGCGGCGCACAAATGGTAAAACTGGAAGGCGCTCGCATTGAAGTTGTCAGTTTTTTAGTCGATCAGGGCATTCCCGTCTGTGGACATTTAGGGCTGTTACCGCAATTGATTAATCAGTTGGGTAGCTATAAAGTTCAGGGCAAAGAACCCGCTGATGCGGCAAGAATTATTGCCGATGCCCATCAACTGCAACAGGCGGGAGCAGGGTTGCTGGTATTAGAGTGTGTGCCTGCGGAACTTGCCAGGCTAATAAGCGACCAGCTTAGCATTCCTGTTATCGGTATTGGCGCGGGCCTTGATTGCGACGGACAAGTGCTGGTGCTTTATGACATGCTTAATATCGGCATAGCCAAGCGTCCCCGTTTTTCCAAGAACTTCATGCAGGATGCGGCGACTGTTGAAGACGCCATTCATGCCTATCATCAGGCTGTAAAGCAGTCACATTTCCCAGGCACTGAACATGGTTTCTAAGTCCAATGCGAATAGTTAATAGAGTATTTGAATTGCGCGAGGCCATTAAGACATGGCGCTCGAACGGTGAAAGCGTCGCTTTTGTTCCGACCATGGGCAATTTGCACGCGGGACATCTACAACTGGTCAGTACGGCCAAAAAAAAAGCGGATCGTGTCGTTGTCAGCATCTTTGTTAATCCTACTCAGTTCGGAGCAGGAGAAGATTTTGAGACGTATCCGCGCACTGAACGTGAAGACCAGGAAAAGTTGGCAGCCGAGAACGCAGATCTATTGTTTCAACCCTCTGTTGCAGATATTTACACATCTGATGCCAAAACGATAGTCACTGTAACCGGGTTGTCTGATTTGTATTGTGGAGCCTCCAGACCCGGGCATTTTACTGGTGTTGCTACAGTTGTCAGTAAATTATTCAATATTGTGCAACCGGATATTGCTTTATTTGGTCTAAAAGATTTTCAACAATTAACTGTCATAAAAACAATGGTTCGGGATTTGAATATTCCTGTTGAAATAACAGGTGTAGATACGGTCAGAGAATCCAGCGGATTGGCCATGAGTTCGAGGAATGGTTATTTGACGGACGCTGAAAAAAAAGTTGCCCCCAAGCTCTATTATTCTTTATGTGCCGCACGCGATACTATTTTAACTGGCAATCGGAATTATGCGGACATAGAGCAACAGGCGATGCAGTTTTTACAGCAAGCGGGTTTTCAACCGGATTATTTTTCCGTGTGCCGTAGCAGCGACTTAAAAAAGGCAGATGCAGAGGATATGGATTTGGTTTTATTGGTGGCAGCAAAGCTGGGCAAAACGCGGTTAATTGATAATATTTATTTTTCCAGGTAAGCAATATTTGAGGCAGGAATTATTAGGTTCTGAGTGCAAGACAGATAGTGCCATCGCTCTGAATCTTTACATAAACCCCTTAATGCCGGATATCTAAAAAGTTGATGGACTGTTACAAATAATGGATAATGTCCGGTTTTTAAACGTATTTATAGTGTTTTATTATGCAAATTACGATGCTTAAAGCGAAGTTACACCGAGCCACCGTGACTCGTTCAGAGTTGGGCTATGAGGGTTCTTGCGCAATTGACGGCACTATTCTTGACCTATCAGGCATCAGAGAATACGAGCAAATTCAGATTTACAATGTCAACAACGGTGCACGTTGGCGACCTGATTATTGTTTGCGCATACACCATCTTGGATCAACAAGAATCTGAAAATCATAAGCCCACGCTGGTTTATTTTAATGAAAAAAACGAAGTGTTACGTTCTGCCACTTCTGTCCCTGTCCAAGCTGCCTGATTTTAATTACCCACACAACTGAGTGTGCGGCAATAAAAATAATCCAGACAAAAAATCTATCCCCACAATAGCTACAACTTGCATTTTGTTACACCCTCTCCCTCTGGGAGAGGGTGTTTTAAAAACTCTAGTTGTGGAGGGATCAAGTATATTAATTGATTCCTCTTGATAAGGATCAATGGCTATCAACTTAAGCCGAGTGAGGCTTGACTGTTAGCCCTGACCCTTCGGCCGGGCTCAGGACTGAAGGCCTTGTTGAAGGGCGAGAGGGGTAACGTCCATGATCCAAAAAGCCTCTCTTGATCGAAGCCGAAGGGCTCGCTACGAAGGGTTTAATGCCTCTTAAGTCGTTAGTCGAATCAATCTAAAAACCTCAGTTGAGTAGTCCAGAATTCAGTTCGCCCTGTTATGAGAAGGGTGAGTGGGATGTTGGAATTTGGAATTAATGGGCTGATGAAGTCAGCCGCATTGTTTGGGCTGCTTATTATCCCTACATGATGATAATGTTTACGTTTTTTCAGAAGCACTGGTTTTGAGAATTGAAGAGGGTTTGAGCAGATTAATGCGAATAGTGAAGTTGTAGCGGAGCCGATGATAGCTGGCTCCAGATTTTGAAAAATCATTACAGTTATGGAAACGGCTGATTTTTATACATTGGATCACATTGCATCAACTCTTTGTTGTCTGTATCCTGCATGCCCATGCAAATAAATCTGATTTCAGTAGGAAACCGTATGCCGGGCTGGGTGCAGCAGGGTTACGATGAATATGCCAAACGCTTGCCGCGTGAATGCGAGCTGGTGCTTAAGGAAATTGCACCGGGTAAGCGCAGTAAAAACAGCGATGTTGCCCGTATTGTAAAAGACGAGGGCGAGCGAATGATTGCGGCTATTCCAGCGGGTACACATATTGTGACTTTGGATATTCCCGGTAAACCATGGACTACGCCCGAATTGGCTCAGGCTATGCGGCATTGGCTGGAAAGTGGTCAGCATATTGCTTTGCTGATTGGTGGCCCTGAAGGTTTGGCGGATTCTGCCAAACAACTGGCGCGAGAATCCTGGAGTTTATCCAGACTCACTTTTCCGCATCCGCTGGTGCGTATAATTGTCGCTGAACAGCTTTACCGTGCCTGGAGTATTCTTCATAACCACCCCTATCATCGCTAATGCCTGTACAACTTATTCTTGCTTCAGCCTCGCCACGCCGAAAGGAACTGCTAGACCAAATTAAGGTCACTTATAAGGTTCATCCGGTTGATCTTGATGAAACGCCTTTGCCCAATGAAACACCTCTGGATTATGTACAACGCCTGGCTGCTGAAAAATCCGCGGCGTGTAGGGCTCAACTCAAAACTGAAACGCCGGTTTTAGCGGCCGATACGGCAGTTATTTTGGATGGTGTGATTATGGGCAAACCCCAAAATCAGGCTGACGCCCTGGCTATGTTGACAAAGTTGTCTGGTAAAACCCATCAGGTTTTTAGTGCGATTTCGCTGAGGGGGCGTGAGCATAGTCAGGCGGTTAGTATTACCGAGGTGACTTTCAGGCGCTTGACAGAACGGGAAATGCTTGCTTACTGGCACAGTGGTGAACCGGTTGATAAAGCGGGCAGCTATGCTATTCAAGGCATGGGTGGTGTGTTTGTAGAATCAATAAAAGGAAGTTTTTCAGGTGTGGTCGGTTTGCCATTGTTTGAGACTGCCGAACTTTTATCTAAACAAGGAATAGAATTTTTCAAATGAGTGAAGAAATTTTAATCAATGTAACTCCGCCGGAAACGCGCGTTGCGGTTATTGAAAATGGCGTATTGCAGGAGCTCATCATTGAAAGAAGCCGCGAGCGAGGTTTAGTAGGTAATATCTACAAAGGTGAAGTGTGCCGGGTTCTGCCAGGTATGCAGGCGGCTTTTATTGATATTGGTCTGCCCAAGGCGGCGTTTATTCATCTTTCTGATTTATGTACGAAGGATCTGGAAAAAAAGGGTTCGGAAAACATTGAACATTACCTGCATGAAGGCCAGCATATTGTTGTACAAGTGGTCAAAGATCCGCTGGGTAGTAAAGGTGCCCGTTTGACCACAGAAATATCTATTCCATCGCGCTATCAGGTGTATATGCCTTATGCGAACAATTCGGGGGTGTCTCAGCGTATTGAATGCGAAGCTGAACGCGCTCGCTTAAGAGCCTGTCTTGATGCATTCAGGCAGGAGCATAAATGCGGCGGCTTTATCGCAAGAACAGCGGCGGAATGCATGGAAGAGTCGATACTGATTGCAGACATGACGTTTCTGCTGAAATTATGGGAGTCGATATTGGAAAAGATTGCCAGTGCAGAGCTTAAACAGTTTATTCATAAGGATTTACCGCTGAGTGTAAGAACTCTAAGGGATTTATACAAAGAAAGTATTGATAGGGTTCGTGTGGATTCGAAAGAAACCTATCATCGATTGCTTGAATTTGCCGAGGTTTTTGTGCCGGAAATCGTGCCGGTCATCGAACATTACACTGGAGAATGCCCGGTATTTGATATTTACAGCGTGGAAGATGAAATTAGAAAAGCCCTGGAGCGTAAAGTTAAATTAAAATCAGGCGGGTATCTAATATTTGACCAAACCGAAGCGATGACCACGGTTGATGTGAATACCGGCGGGTATGTTGGCGGGCGTAATCTGGAAGAAACTATTTTCAAAACCAATCTTGAAGCGGCTCAAACGATTGCCCGCCAGCTTAGACTTAGAAATCTGGGTGGTATCATTATTATCGATTTTATCGATATGAAAAGTGACGATCATAAAAAGCAGGTTTTGCAGGCACTGGAACGCAATTTGGAAAAAGACCGCGCGAAAACCAAAATTACTGAAGTTTCGGTGCTGGGCTTAGTGGAAATGACCCGTAAAAGAACCCGCGAAAGCCTTGAGCATATACTCTGTGAGCCTTGTAGTGCTTGCGGAGGGCGGGGGGTCCTAAAAACTGCAGAATCCATGTGTCTGGAAATTTTCCGGGAGATTATTCGAGAAGTGAGACTGTACAAGGTACAGACATTATTGGTTCTGGCTTCCAATGAAGTAGTAGAAATGCTACTCGATGAAGAAGCCGACATGCTGGCTGAATTGGAAATTTTTTTGGGAGTGCAGATCAAGTTCAGAGCAGAGGCCGAATATAATCAGGAACAGTATGACGTTGTCCTGCTTTAAGGTGCAAGACGAAAAATATCATTGATTTTGCCTTTAACCTGTCCTCATGATTCATCACATTAAGCGTGCAACCCGGCATCTCATTTTCTGGTCTTTGATTGCATCGGCAGTCGGCTTGACGGGTGTGCGTTTACTATTGCTGGGGATAGAAAGTTATAAAGCCGATTTGTCAATCCGCGTCAGCGAGCTTGTGGGCGCGCCGGTAACAATAGGGCGTATTCGTGCGAATATGCGTGGCTATAATCCTGAACTGGTGTTAAAAGAGATCGAGATATTATCCACTGTTACGGGTAAAAAACCTGTAATTGAACTCAAGGAAATACGCATGGGCATTAATTTGCTCGATATGCTGGTCAGCAGGGATCGGTTAGCGTCGGCATGGATTACGCTGGTTGGCGCCAAACTCACAGTAAAACGCAAACAGGATGGAAGTTTTGCCATAGTTGGCTTAAAAGCCAGCGATGAACAGCCGCTGTGGTTGTTGCAGGGTAGAAAATTCGAAGTTTTACAAAGTGAAGTTACCTGGCATGACGAAAAGAGAAATAGCCGGCCGCTAAGGTTTGAAGCAGTAGATTTGGCGATTATAAATAATGATCAGCAACATCGATTGAATGTATTCATGAAGTTGCCAAAAAAATTTGGCGATACGTTAACAGTTTCTATGAATCTTACCGGCAATGTTTTTAAACCTTCAGCTCTTGACGGGTCTGTTTTTCTTGATGGAAAAAATCTAAACCTGGCTGAATGGATAACCGTTGATTTGCCTGCTTCCATGAATATTCATTCAGGTGTCGGCGATGTCAGGGTTTGGAGTGAGTTGCAACATTCGCAACTGATTTCGCTTGTGGGTGACGCGCAACTTCAGCATTTGCAGTTGATCAAGCCTGAGCAGGGAACGTTTTCAGTTAAGCAACTGAAAACCCGGTTTTACTGGGAACTGAATGATAGTAAATGGCGACTGGATGTGCCCAATTTTTTGCTGGAAACGGCGGATAAAAAATGGCCCGCTGCAGCATTTAGCGTTTCAGGTGATCGTACTGAAGGTAATTCATTGCATAAGTTGGGGCTGTTTGTTGAGCAAGTGGATGTACAGGAAGTATCCAGGCTATTACAGTTTTTTGCTCCATTACCAAAAGAAGCAGGTGTGTTATTGACTCAAGCTCAACTGAAAGGATCGCTGGAACAGTTCTCTTTGTTTGCCGATCTGGATGAAAAGCACTTTGCGGTTAACGGAAAATTTACCAAAATCAACGTTGCTCCTTCGGCTACAATGCCGGGCATAGAAAACCTGACCGGCCGACTTAAAGGCAGCGATCAACAGGGTCGCGTGGATTTGGCAACTAAAGATGCCCGCATGACAACTTCTGGTTTATTTCGTGAGGCACTGAAAATCACGAAACTTAAAGGCACGATAGCCTGGCAGCAGACACCAGACGATTGGATCGTATCCAGTCCGATAATTGAGCTGGATTCCCCGGATTTAAAGACAAAAAGCAGACTGAGTTTGAGTATTCCAAAAACGGAAGGACAGGAGACCTTTATGGACCTGCAAACATCATTTGCCTCGGATGATGTCAGCAAAGCTGCGCGTTACCTGCCTGCGAGCACAATGAAGAAGACGGTCGTTGATTGGCTGGATCATGCTTTTGTCAGAGGACGTGTGCCCAAGGGTAACATGTTATTCTACGGTAATATAAGCGATTTCCCGTTTACTGGCGGACAAGGTATTTTTGAAACACTGTTTGAAGTTGACCAGTTGGAACTGGCTTATGATTCAGAATGGCCGCGATTAACCGAGCTAGGCGGAGAGGTTTTATTTTTACAGGGCGGATTGCAGGTCGATTTACACGAAGGACTAAGTAACAAGGTAAAAATTAATCAGGCCAGGGTCACTATACCTGCGTTGGGTGAAAGTGAACATTTACTGATTCAGGGTAAGCTGGAAATGGAAATACTGCAAGGTTTGAAATTTTTACAGCAGACGCCACTTAATTCACCAGTGGATAAGCTGTTGGATGCTGTGGAACCACAAGGGAATACCCAGGTAACACTGGATTTAAAGCTCCCGTTGGCTGACGGCGCTACGGCTAAAGTCAATGGCTCTGCGCAGCTAGACAATGCCAGGCTCAGAGTGAAAGCGCTTGATTTGCGGGTTAACCAGATCAGTGGTGCATTAAAATTCAATGAACAAGGTGTTTACAGTAACACGATCAAGGCAGCTGCTTTAGATGATCTTATTCAGGTTAATATCAAAAGCTCTGATCTTGAGACGGCCGTCAATGTTACGGGTCGTGTCGGTGTTAGTAATCTACAGAAACAATTTAAAATACCTGGGTGGCAGGTGGCCGAAGGAGAGACAGATTATCAGTTAAAGTTGCAACTTCCTTATGGCGATAGTTCACCGGAACTGGCTGTGCAGTCAAAGCTGGCCGGCGTAGCATTAGACTTGCCGGGTACATTAGCCAAGACGAGAGAGCAGCAACGATCTTTATCTCTGACGTTTAATTTAGCGGATGAGGAGTTATTGCCGATTAACTTAATTTACGATAATCAATTGAAAGCGGCGATCAAGTTTAATATAAAGCAACAGCGTATTGAATCCGGGAATGTTTTGGTGGGTACGGGCAATGTCGCTCAGAGTCAGGAAGCCGGAATAAAGCTGGAGATTAATCGTGACCGATTGGCCCTGCAAGACTGGTTAGGTCTAGCTTCATCACTTGCGCAAGATAAAGATAGTGAAACAACAACAGGCGCTGTAAGTGGTCTTAAGGAAATAAAAATACATAGCGAGCATGGTTTCTGGAAAAATGCAGATCTGGGT
>NQJI01000011.1 GCA_002256705.1 Methylococcaceae bacterium NSM2-1 | reverse complement strand
AAGCCGTTAATAACTTGTCATCTTCCGTCATTACCATCGTATGCCTTTCAGCGCCCATCAGGATCTTGTCTTTGGCTTTTTCAAGATCACTCATGCTGACTTGCACTTTGTTCGATCTTGCAGCAAACAATGCGGCCTCATTGACAACGTTGGCCAAATCTGCGCCTGAAAAGCCTGGAGTTCCTCTGGCTATATCCCTTAATACAATATCTGCGGCAGCAGGTACCTTTTTAATATGTACGTTCAGAATTTGTTCTCTACCTCGTACATCGGGCAAGCCAACATTAACCTGACGGTCAAAGCGACCCGGTCTGAGCAATGCTTTATCCAAAACATCAGCGCGGTTGGTTGCAGCGATAACAATTACGCCTTCATTTCCGGTAAAACCATCCATTTCCACCAGCAATTGATTCAATGTTTGTTCACGTTCATCATTGCCGCCACCCATGCCTGCGCCGCCTCTTTGGCGCCCGACCGCATCAATTTCGTCAATAAATATGATACAAGGCGCGTGTTCCTTTGCTTGGGCAAACATATCCCTGACCCTGGACGCACCAACACCGACAAACATTTCTACAAAATCAGAACCGGAAACAGTAAAGAACTTAACGCCTGCTTCACCCGCTATCGCTCTGGCAATCAGGGTTTTACCTGTACCTGGAGGTCCCACCATTAAAATTCCGCGTGGTATTTGTCCTCCCAGTTTTTGAAATTTTAACGGGTCCGCCAGGAAATCAACCAGTTCCGCCACTTCTTCTTTGGCTTCTTCACATCCCGCTACATCATCAAAGGTAGCGGTAAGTTTGTCTTCTTCGAGCAACTTGGCTTTGCTTTTACCAAAAGCATTGCCGCCCATGCCGGCACCTTGCGTTTTCCTCATGTAGATTATCCACACCGCAATCAAAAGCAGCATAGGAAACCAGGAGATAAAGATCTGCATAAAAACCGATTGTTGTGCGGGTGGCTTGGTTCTTATCTGAACACCGGCACTCAAAAGATCATCTATCAGGTGAGGGTCATTCGGATTAAAAGTTTCATAGTTTTGACCATCTGAAGTGCGAAGCTTGATTGATTGCCCTGACATTTCTACACGATCAACCAGTTTGTTCTTAACCTTGGCGATAAAGTCCGAGTAAGCAATGGATTCGTCTATCGGAGGTGTAGTGTTGATGCGGTTGTATATCAGAAATGCACCCGCTAACACAACGCCCCAAAGGAGCGTGTTTAGTATATATTTTTTCATGGTTTAATCTCCTGGCCTTTAAGGTAAGGTCATTATGTAGCGTTGCGGTTACCTAAAGCTGCACTCAAAACTGGATGTTTCCACGTTACCCTGTCATCAGTCTGAAATGTCTCTAACTAAACCTACTGTTTTAGTAGGATTTAATATTAACTATCTTTACCAATTTTGTACATTATAAAAAGCTCATTAATTCCTCGCCAAAGCTGCGTTTTATTTTATCAAGCGCCATTACCTGAATTTGTCTTATGCGTTCCCTGGTTAAATTAAGTTCTGCACCAATTTCCTGCAAAGTCATTTCACTGTCAGCATCAACACCAAAATGGCAACAAATGACTTTCGCCTCTCTGGGATTAAGTATTTTAATGGCCCTGCTTATCAAATTTTCAAGATCGGTTTGCGCTATTTTCATGAAAGAATGCGTAAAAACCTGCTGTTCCAGAAAATCAATGGGGGCAAAAGAATTTTCTTCATCCTCTTCAGAGCCTTCAAGCGACATGGCTGTTTGTGAAATAGATAAAATAGAATGTATTTCGTCATTCGATAGTTTTGCATATTCGGCTAACTCTTTAATGGTAGGCTCTCTGCCTGTCTGCGCAATAAACTGGTCTT
Source organism: Methylococcaceae bacterium NSM2-1 (assembly GCA_002256705.1). GTDB lineage: Bacteria > Pseudomonadota > Gammaproteobacteria > Methylococcales > Methylomonadaceae > Methylobacter_C. The sequence continues at coordinate 11,383 of NQJI01000011.1, read as the reverse complement.
TAGTACGAAACAATTTATTAATATTGGCGACTTGTCCGCAAGGCACACGCACAACTCTCTCGCATCTGGACAAAGACCTGGAGATAGCCTGTCTGATCCAGTAGCCGGCATAAGTTGAGAATTGAAAACCCAACCGGTAATCAAACCTATCGACCGCTTTTAACAAACCGGTCTGACCTTCCTGTACAAGATCATCAAAATCTAAAAAACCGCCCTTGTATTGATTGGCGATGAATAAGACTAACCTGGAATTAGCTGAAGCCAATTTTTGCCTTAGACTTAACCAGAGGTGTTCTGAAAAAACCACCTCGGTAAAGTATTTATGCATGTCACTAGTGGACAAAAACAAAAATTGCTCATCATAAGACAATAGCATATCCGGCCATTTGAACCTGTTAATAGAGCCACGACGGCTCAACCCTTCCAATCGCTTAAGAATTAAATCGGAATTTTTTTCGCCATTATGCGCGGTGGGTTGATAACAAAGTCCTCTGAACTTATAGGCATAAACAATAACATCAACGAGTTTTGTAAGATCATGAAAAGAAAAGGGAAACAGTTGCAATGCGGAGACTAGATTTTGCTTGTCAACGGCATAAGAGGCATCCGTCAAAGCTTTGTGGGATAGGAAATGAAAAAATTTTTTTATATCGGCTAAAGCAGTTGTTAACTCTGATTCCAGCGTTGCTTCATCATCCTGGTCAGCCATGTAACAGTCTTGTCCATATTCATTAAGCAACCATAAAGCAGTGATGGGGAATTGAGATAGTGCATTTATCAGCCTGGATTTCTCGCCTTTTAACAGACGGGCTATTTGAAAATTACTATTCTCTGCACACTCTGTCGTGTCATTAATACCGCTTGCAGGTTGTTCAGTTTCAATAGGAATATTATCAACAACGATTCCTATTTCTTGTTTTGAAAAATGTGTATCTAAATAAGCCATAACACCATATCCTCGCAAACAGAATATCTTAAAACCAAAAGCCGTTAATTCGCACTATGCAGACGATATAATTGAACGACTGAATCTTTTTATAACCCAATATGACCAAGAAAAATTCCATTAGTGCAGCGCTATGAAATTATTTATTAATGATTTGTTTACTAATTGTTTTTAAATAATGTAACAATTACAAAGTTTATTGTCAAACTATAGTTTTACAAAACATGAACACAAGGCCGAGATTTGTAACATGATGTGAAAACTGCGGGCAACTATTCAGTACTCTAAATCTTGACATTAATCAAAAGTTCTACAAAGCAGGCCATACGGGTACGGAAACCGGAAAAATCCGCATGAAATAAATTTCTGAATTTATCGGAAGGGCCTCATATCCAGAGAAGCTCGATGAATCAATCTTGCAGGAGTGGCTTTAACCGCGATTGTCGCGGCTAAAGCCACTCCTGCAGAAAGGAACTGAATAATTACAATTCAGCAGGTAGTTTTATTTGGCAGGTACTAATTCAAAAATAATCAATTCAGCAGAGTCTTCGCCGATGTTTTCTACAGACATTAAATGCCCGGATTCCCAAAATACATCGCCGACAGAGTATATGTTAACTTTACCCTCTTCTACGATTTTTAGTTTGCCCTTTACAACATAACGAGGTCCGGGGCCTTCGTGGGTATGCCACGGCGTTTTAAAGGCGGGTGGAAATGTGACTCGTATCACTTTGGCATCAATGTTTTTGCTGGGAAGTTCAACCTTGTTTGATAACAGAGTTGATCTGTTTAACGCTGAAGGTTCCTGAGCCAAAACGGCTTGTACGTCAATCAATAATAGAACAGCAAGCGTTATCCGAATAACTTTTGCTGACTGGATGGCTGGTATTTTAAACATCTGCTGGTCTCTCGTGTTGTGTTTCAAGATATCAATTATAGGGTAAATTGATTTTGTTCAACCATTTGTATTTGCGCGTTTTTTTAGCTGAACAATGCGCCATGAAAATAACCGCCATGTGAACCTTGGGCAACAGGCGCCGTTATTCCTTCCTGCCGAGGCAATCTCTTATAGAGCGCCACAGGATTTCCGTCCAGGGTTTTCAACGCTTGCTTTAGTGCTTGTTGGTCAAATTCAGGCATATTCTGATTATTGGCTTTTTGAATAAGTTTCAACGCCACATCGAATTTCTGATCCAGCGTTGTTTCCTCTCCCTCCAAATCGGGATGCGCTTCTATATAGAAGGTATTGTCCAGCCATCCGACCTTGATGGGTTGTTTGACAATATAGACTGGCGTTCCTACCGGAACCGAGTTGTATAATGCCTCAATGTCTTCCGGGTACATACGAACACAACCATGAGTTATCTGCATACCAATACCGTAAATCTTGTCAATATCGGTACCGTGTATCAGATAACCCCCGGGGACAGCTAGATGCAGCATATAGGCTCCCAGAGGATTATGGGGACCTGGAGGAACGACAACAGGTAAAGGATCGCCATTTTCGGCATGTTCACGCCTTATTGATTCTGGCGGATGCCATGCCGGATCTTTAACTTTTCGGACAATGCTGGTTTTACCGAGGGGGGTTTTCCAATCTTGTCTGCCAATGCCGTGTGCATAGGACATCACCTGTGGTGTCCCGCCCGCTTGAGTCGGCGGAAAATAATACATACGGTATTCAGCAATATTTAAGGTAATTCCTTCCCGAGGCGTGTCCGGTAATATACGTTTATTGGATAAACGAACAATCTCGTCTTTTTTGATATGCCAGCGATCAATGCCCGGATTCAGCCTTACTATTTCTGTTTGCCCCATAAGAAAGCGCCTGGCCACATCCAGCAAAGTCTCGTTTTGTTCCACCCGGGTTAATGGCACATCGTCATGGAATTGAGTGATGACGTTATCATTGCTGTTTTCCGGTAATGAGTAGGTAGTGGCATTAGCAATACCGCTCATAGCGGACAATAAAATCAAAACAGCAATTTGTGCAGGAATATTCATTATGATATTTCTTTTAGGGGAATAAAGGGCAGGTAATTGGCAGTTACGGTTTTTTCTTCCATGTCACTTCTTAAAACGGTTCTTTAAACGGTCTCAAATCCAGTTCATGAGTCCATGCGCTGGGATGCTGCTTGTGAATGGCCCAATAGGTTTCGGCGATGGCATCAAGCTGCAATAAGCCCTCCTTGCCTTTGGCTTTAACATAGTCCGGAAATTGATTTCTTGCCCGTTCGCCATCAATCACGCCGTCAATAATGGTATGCACTACGTGAATGCCTTGCGGTGAAAATTCTCTTGCCATGCCTTGGGCCAACGCTCTTAAACCCGCTTTCGCAGAGGCAAATGCAGTAAACGGTGGTTTTGCTCTTAATGATGCTGTCGCACCGGTAAAAAACACGGTCCCTTGCCGCCGGTCTTTCATGGCATTAATAGCTTCCTTGCCGAATAAAAATGCGCCCAGACAATTTTGCTGCCAAAGTTTGGTAAAGGTATCTATATCCGTTTCCAGCAAAGGTGATGGAATATTGCTGTCAACATTGTAGGCAGCAATATCGATACTATTACCATCCAGTTGCGCCATTTTGAATAAATGCGCCACATCGCGCTCAATCGTTGCATCGGCAATCACTGTGGTGGCTGTACCGCCTTTTTGCCTGATTTTTTCCGCAATCTTGTGAAGTTTGTCTTCACTTCGACCAGCGATAAAAACGTGCAAATCTTTTGCAGCAAAATATTTTGAGAGAGTAGCGCCCAGTCCTTGCTCTGGACCAACCCCGATGATAACGGCTGAACATTTTTTCTCCATGCTTGATTTTCCAGATTTGTCTTCATTTAAAGGGAATTAGAGTTATACCCGATCATAATTTTCACCATAAAGGAGCCGCTAAATGGAATATTAAACTTCATGTCCTTCATGGTGTATTACTTAAGAGGTTTGATTATTTTCTGCCAAATATCAGGGAAAAATTATTCGCAGGCATATTGATCTGCTCTTTTAATTCCAAACCATGTCTTTCTGCTGCTTTTTTCAGATCGGCCACATCTTTTAGACCCCATTCTGAAACACCGGCAGAACTTAATGTCTCGTGAAATTCTTTATTGGAATCCGTGGTAAAGGTGCCTTCAACCTGAAAGGGTCCATAAATCAACAAAATGCCATCATCACTCAGCAAATTTGCTGCGCACTCCATCATGCCGTCGGCAATTGAAATGGGTGCCACCTGAAAGATATTGATACAGAACATGGCGGCAAATGATTTCGCCTTGCCTGGATTAAACCACGTTTCAGGATCGGTCAAATCAAGATGCACCGGATCGGTGATATTATCATTGCCATAATCTGTAGACAGTTTCTTGATGTTATCAAAAACTTCTTTATCTTTGTCGGACGGATGAAAATGCAAGTGCTCAAAATGCGGTGCAAAATAGTTGATATGCATACCGCTGCCGCTGGCAAGTTCCAGAACATTGGCGGGATCTTTTGGCAGTTTTTCTTTTAAAACCCCTAACAGCGGCTCCCGATTGCGGGAACCGGCCCAGGCAACGTACTCGCTTAAAGGATGCGGGTCCAGGGGTGGTTTTTCTTGGTTCATTGTTAATACCTCATTATTATAAATGCAATCAAAATTATCAGATGCATGTAAACAACAGCATATGTTGTGCCACAAAATACAAATAACATTTTTTATAAATTACAATGAGTTGATTATTAGTCATTGCCGAAATAACGAAGCCGTGCTTCAATTAGTGAAATTTTTTTTCAAAATCAGACCATGAACAATAATCCCCTTTCCGATGTAACACCAGTTTTCTTTCTGCAAACCTTTATCCTTGAGCTGATGCATGCCAGCGAACAGCAGGGGCAAAAGCATTGTGAGCAATTGATTGAACACATAGCCAAAACCGCCGGATGCTTTTTTGAAGAAACGTATCGAGAAGAGACACATAAAAGTGAACGGCTCGACAATGAAAGTTATATCGAGCTGATACTCGGCCTTAAAAACAATATCGGCGGCAAATTTTCATTGGCTTCCAGCAATCAGGACTGCATTACGGTTACCAACTCCTGCTGCCCTTTCGGCGATCGGGTTACCAATTTTCCGGAATTATGCAGAATGACCTCCAGTGTATTTGGCGGCATCGCAGCCAGAAACTTCGGCTATGCCAAAGTTGAAATCAAAAAAAGCATAGCCCGCCATGATGGCAAGTGTGAAGTGTGTATTTACACCCATCCGAATGCAGCCAAAGGACATGCCGGCATGGAATACACCGATACAACGCCAGTCAAGGAAATTCAGGATATTAATGAATTACACTCCCGCATTGAAGCAAGCATGCAACAGCTTTGGCACAAACAAAGCAGGCCGGTCTCAAAAAAACATCAGCCCCCGGCGATCATTGCCAAATCACCGATGATGCAGAAAATACTGCAATCCATCGAAGTGATTGCGCCCACCCTGGCGACAGTCCTAATTCAGGGTCAAACGGGGGTCGGCAAGGAGTTGATTGCACGAGCCATCCACGCGATGAGTGATCGCTGCCAGAAGCCCTTTATCCCAATTAACTGCGGAGCCATTCCTGAAAGTCTGATCGAGAGCGCCTTGTTCGGCCATGAAAAAGGCGCTTTTACAGGAGCCATAGAAGTGCATCAAGGTTATTTTGAAAGGGCTGAAGGCGGCACTCTGTTCCTGGATGAAGTCGATACATTGTCACCTGCTGCACAAACCCGCCTGCTTCGTGTGATTCAGGAAGGTGAACTGGAAAGGGTTGGTGGCAAACAAACCTTGCCGGTTGATTTGAGGATAATCTCGGCGACAAACCAAAATCTGGAAGAACTTGTTAAACAGGGTCTGTTTCGCCATGACTTGTATTACCGCATCAACGTAGTCCGTTTAAGCATTCCCCCATTGGCCGAACGACCGGAAGATTTACCTTACCTTGTGCAATTGATTGTTCAGCGTTTGAACAAGAAATATAACAAAGCCGTTGAATCAGTCAGCCGTGAAGTCATGCAGAAAATTCGCGCCTATTCCTGGCCAGGCAATGTCCGCGAGTTGGAAAATATCCTTGAACGCAGCCTTTTGTTTACCAACGGCAAAGAAATGACTGAACTGGATTTAGAGTTGCCGATCAATCCAAAAAGTGTTGATGAATGGAAAGGCGTAAAAGAACAGTCGATGGCCAGGATTGAACAGTCATTTCTTGAGACGGCTTTAAAGCAGCATCAGGGCGATATAAAAAAAGTCGCTGAAAACATGGGGATTACCTCACGTGCTGTTTATAGTAAACTTAAAAAATATGAAATAAATTTGGCAGATTACCGAAACCTTAATTGAAAATTATAAAATGGATCAAGGCTCTATCACTATTCTCCGGATTACAATACCGGAAGCCGCAACCGGGCAAGTTTTCACAAGCCTCACCGCCACTAACATAGCGTTTTAGGGTATGCCACTAAATAAAAAGAGTTAGCTAACAATGTTGCAAATATCCGGTCAGGTTTGTATTCCAGACAATGAGATCGAAGTTTTTGCCATTCGTGCCCAGGGCGCTGGCGGTCAAAATGTCAATAAAGTATCAACGGCTGTTCATTTACGTTTTGATATTAATGCCTCATCCTTGCCCGAGTTTTATAAAGAAAGGCTGTTGGCTTTAAATGACCAGCGTATTTCAAAATTAGGCGTGATTGTCATTAAGGCACAGCAGTACCGTACCCAGGAAAAGAACAAGGAAGATGCCTACAGCCGGCTACAGGATTTAATAAAAAGTGTGGCGATAGTGCATAAAAAGCGCAAAGCAACAAAACCAACTAAAGGATCAAAGTTAAAACGTCTGGATAGCAAAACACGGCAAGGCCAACTTAAAGTATTGCGAGGAAAAATTAATTTTCAATAACCGCGATGCTGCATAAACATCTACCGGGCTTCAAACCGAAATGATGAGCCGGTGCGGCAAATTTGGGTTAGGTAAAGACCCCGACAAAAAAATGATCCAATCACAAATGTTGGAGTTCTCAAGTTTACCGACAACATACCCTGATTAAACTAATCACATTGCCGAAAGCCGCAACCGGGTGAGTTTTGCACAGGCCTTGCCGCCACTTATATCCGGTATAATCCGTAATTCGAGTGCTTTTAGTTGATTGAGATCAACTGTGTAATTCTCGATTTCCTGGGTAGTCAGCGGCGGACTGAAATGATATTGCTGGCGCAGAATTTCCCGGAAAAAATCTTCATTATCCATGCGCCAAAGCAAAACAAATTCTTGAGTACGGGACCGTTCCTGTTCATCAAACAAAAGTGAAATATGTTTGATGGTTTGGGGTTGGTCAAAAATAAGGCGTATTGTTTGCTCGCCAGAACTGGCGGCCTGCCAGCCTGATTCTGACCCCTCTGTCAAGGCTGACTCAATAGGGTGTTCCCGGGATTCGGAGCTTATTTCTACCTGTGCCAGATGCACCAAGTCTAAATAATTCAAATCAGAAGGGGTTGTTCTCTCCGGAGTTTGGTTGATCACTGTTTTGCGCATTTTTGAGCCTTTTTGATTGTAGAGCTTCCCAATTAAGGCGAGATATTGAGCAAGGCTTAACTGCTCGCCCTTCGACAAGCTCAGGGCGAACGGCTTAACCTTAAACGGTCCCGTCTTAAGTTGAAAGCAGATTGTAGTAAAATTTCTTTGAATCTAATCAATGTCCTTAATCAATGCCATCATATCCTCAACCGACATCTTACCACTCACTTCTCCGCCTTCCAGCAAGCTATTGGCTAAATCACGTTTATGTTTATGCAGATCGACAATTTTGTCTTCTATGGTATCTTTCGCGACCAGGCGATAGATAGTGACCGGGCGTTTTTGTCCCATACGGTGTGCACGATCAGAGGCCTGATCTTCCACCGCCGGATTCCACCAGGGGTCCATATGAATAACATAATCTGCAGCGGTTAAATTCAAGCCTGTGCCACCGGCTTTCAGGCTGATTAAAAACAAATCGCCCTCCCCTGCCTGAAATAAATTGACGGCTCTTTTTCGTTGCGGAACCGGGGTCGAGCCATCCAGGTAATGATAATGAACGCCTTTTTTATCCAACAACTCCCGGATAAGCTTCAAATGCCCGACAAATTGGCTAAACACCAGGGCTTTATGGCGATTATCCAGTAATTCATCGACCAGTTCTTCAAAGGCTTGTAGCTTGGCACTGTTCATCGTACTTTCTTCCATCACCAGGCGCGGATGACAACAGGCACGGCGCAATTTCATGATTTCCGCCAATATCTTCAGCTGTTTTTGTCCCGGTTGGTCCGTGGTTTCCATCATGGTCTGCATGGCATTGCGGCGCAACGCCTCATAGAGTGCGCGCTCTTCGGGACTTAATTCGACATGTAAAGTAACTTCAGTCCGCGACGGTAATTCGGTCAATACATCATTTTTAAGGCGTCGCAAAATAAACGGCCGCAATAATTTTTTCAGTCGTTGCTGGATTTCCTGGTCCTGTTGATTTTCAATAGCCTGTGCATAGCGTTCATTAAATTTTTGCAAAGAACCCAGTAAACCCGGATTAATAAAATTAAACAAATTCCACAACTCGCCCAGATGATTTTCTATAGGCGTGCCGGTGGTAATCAATTTAAAATCTGCCTGCAAGGCCATCGCCGCCTTGGAGCGTTTGGTCAGCGCATTTTTAATCGCCTGCGCTTCATCGGCAACCAGCGTATGCCAGTGTTTTTGTGCCAAACGTTCTGCTTCTGTTTGCAATAACCCGTAACTGCAAACAATCAAATCAAAGGGACCTGCGGCATCCAGCATGTCCTGTCTATCGCCGCTGCCGAATTGATGAACGTTCAGGGTCGGGGCAAAACGCTGACTTTCTTCCAGCCAATTGATACAAACGGAGGTGGGTGCCAAAATCAGGGCAGGTCCTTGAGGCGCACGCGACAGAATCAACGCCAAAGCCTGCACCGTTTTACCCAGTCCCATGTCATCCGCCAGACACGCCCCTGCCCCCCAATGTGCCAGGCGCATCATCCATTGAAAGCCCTCGCGCTGATAATCACGTAGTTCACCTTGCAAGGTTGACGGCAGTTTAGGGTTTAAATCACCCATTTCACTGAGTCGCAGCAATTGATCTTTCCAGGGTTTACTGGCGGTGATCTTCATACCATTGGTGATTTCATCCAGCGCCAGTGCGGCTAAAGGATGGAAGCTCACCTTGTCCTTCTGCACATCACCCAAACCGGCCAAATCATCCAGGCGCTGGCGCAATTCACGGGTTAACGCAATAATCTGTCCATCTTCAAGTTTAAGAAAGCGACCGGATGAGGTATTCAACAGGCTCATTAAACGCTGCATATCCAAAACCTGCTGATCATCTATCTGCACAGCGCCTTCAACACTAAACCAGTCTTTTTCCTTGCGCACAGAAAACTGTGCTTGTGATAACCCGGCTTCACGGCTAAGTTGAATTTTTTTGCCTTTTGGCCACTCAAGGACAGCAAAATCCCCCAATTCCTGCAAGTGTAATAACGCTTCCAGTGCAGTTTCAGCATCATCCAATAGCCATTTAGGCTCTTTAACTGCATATAACTCAGGGCATTTACTCAAAGCTTCCTTTAAATAACGGTTTTCCAGCTTAAAATCGCGGTTAGTTTGTAATTGCTTGCCGTCGATTTCCGCCAATACTGTTGTCCCGCCGACACCGGGCTTATAAAGTGGCCCGCCGTCGCTAAACGGCTGTACAAACATTTCGATTTGTATGCCCTGCCCTACCGGTTGCAAATGAATATGTAAACGACTATCCGCATCAACACTTATCGCATGGCTGGACGTTCCGCCAATATCGGATTGTACCGTCAACATCGAGGCAATCGAGGCGATGGAATCGATCACTTGTTGGCGTGCTGTAGCAGGTACTATTAAACCGTTTTTACCTAATATCTCGGCCACCTGGCGATGTGAATCATTAATGACATACACTATCAAGCCATTACTCGCGGTTTTTTGGGCCATAATTTTTTGGGTGGTAATTGGCGGGATTAATGAAATATGTAAATTTGCCTGCTGTTCTTTGACCAGCAATTGCGGCGCTGCCAAGCGGATGTCAACCGGGGCATTTGACGATTCCTCATTAGCCCAATAAATATGGGGATGGCCAACAGCCGCTATAATAGCCTGACTCGACAGCGCATAAAATTCCTTACTGGAATAGCCGTAATAAGCGGGTTCTTTTTCAAGTTCAATGTGTGCACAGATGCGACGGTCTTGCTCGGACAGATAATCAAAGTCGGCCATATCATGGTACAGCCTTTTTAAAGCAATAGGGCGGCCTTTGGTCCAACGACCACTTTTACCCAGGCTCTGTTCTTTCGGCGCTAAAAACACACCATTATTATCCAGGCTTAATGACCAAATCAGACGCAATTCTTTTTGGACAGATGTTGCCGGTTGCGCTGTCAATTGCGTTAATGCATCCAGTGCTCTTTGCCATGCTGAAACTTGCGGTAATAAATCGATAATTTCATTAAACGGCGATTGTAAATATTGTTGTGCTATCTGCCGGCAAGGCTCATTGTTATAATCCAGACGTTGCAATAACGACGAGCTTACGGCAGCGTACCAACCATAACCCAGTCGCTGCGCCTGTTGACAAAACCCTGCTAATTCCGCCAAAAATGCGCTATTTTTTGCATTGCCTGTCATCGGATCAATTTCACCAATCCAGTACAACAGCAGGGCATGAAACAAGCGTTCGAAGGCGAATTTGTTGGTCTTGAATAAATACTGACTATGCTCGGCAGTGGCTTTACCCTGATAAATATCAACAGCTTCCAGCAGAATTAAATTCAGCAAATAAAACTCATTTTGCCACCCCTGTCTAATTGCAATTTGTGCCTGATGTTTAAGCAATAACAGATTGTTCAGGTTACGACTGCGTAGCAATGCCAGATTAAAAAAATAACCGTGCAGGCCATCAATACCGACATTACGTTTACCTGTTTCTTTTTTGAGCGCTTTAATTGCCGCATTAAAGAATTCAATCGCCTCATTATTACGGTTTTGCAGGAAGCGTAATGTAGCCAGTAATTTCAGTCCATCCGTAGACAAATCACCGGCCAACCAAAGCTCGGCATCCTTAAAATTACCGCGTAACAGGCGTTCTTCTATAACGGCATGAACGATAGCAGAATTATCGTGTTTTACCGCCCCAAAAAAATGCTCCAGTAGTTCATATTCCACTGCCACGTCATTTAGATGAGCGCGACCGTCTTGCAAAAAAAAGATTAAGGCATGAAATTTAATCTGATCCGGCAAGGATGCAAACCATGTCGCATCATAATCATTAAAGAAAATCCTGTTGATATTAACCGCGAAGGATTGTCGATACTCGCTGTGAAAGTGTTTAATATTGGCGACAAACGCCGACTCGTTGCCTTGATACAA
>NQJI01000002.1 GCA_002256705.1 Methylococcaceae bacterium NSM2-1 | reverse complement strand
TGATTATTGGGAGCCGCTTAATGATGTCGTGTATTTCAAGCGTAAGGTTTATCAAAAAGCGATGACAGAGTTAGGCGCTATTCTGGCTATTGATTCTGTACCTGTCAATGCGGCGGGTTATTTGGCAAAAGAAAATAAAAATTACCAGGTGAAAGGTCCAAGGTCAAAATAGTTTTCCATTTGGACCTCAATAGTCCCGGGTATTTGTATGTTCACCCACTTAACTTGTTGGATAGCCGGATAATCTCGTATTCGATCTGGCTAACAAGCTTGCCCACCCCCAAAGTAGAAACAAGGGTTAAGTCATGTTTTCACTATTCTCATTCTTTTTAATTATTTGGCTTATTCTGGAATGATCAAATCCGAAGTATTCACTGAACTACGTTAAGATATCTACTGATATCATCTGCGCCTGAAAATGCTATACGCTACGTACCCAACCAGACCAACTACATAATCACAAAATTATTATAAATCTCTTGAAAAATAAATCTCAGTCTATATTTATAGTCCGAGATGAAATTGACGATTTCATTCTTTCAATTAAACATTTAATCTTTAGGAGACACAGAAATGGCTATTATCCGTTACGAACCTTGGGGCTTATTGAATCAATTACAAAAAGAATTGGAACGATCTCAGGATATTCAAAGCAGCGAGGGTTCAATTTCAACTGCTGAGTGGGCGCCCGCCGTTGATATAAAAGAAGAAAATGATAAATTTATACTTCAGGCAGATATTCCGGGAGTTAAACCGGAAGATATTGAAGTTAATATGGAAGCGGGCGTTTTAACGGTAAAAGGTGAAAAAAAGACCGAAGCTAAAACCGAAAAAGAAGGTTATAAGCGAGTAGAACGAACTTATGGTTCTTTTTATCGCCGCTTTAGTTTGCCTGATTCTGCTGATGGTGAAGCAATTAGTGCAAAATGCAAACATGGCGTATTGGAAATTGTCATACCGAAACGAGAAGCGGTGAAACCGAAAAAAATCGAAGTTTCGTCAGAAGAATAACCATTCACATTCAATAAAAAAATTTAAGGGATAATTTGACAAGGATGTTTTTATAAAAAATTAATTTCAAAAGTACTACTTTGAACAAATATTTTTATGGAAATAAAAAAAATAAAAATATGAGGCCAAATGATTTAAAAAGAACGCCTATGGAAGCATGGCGAATAATGACTTTATATGAAAAATTCGAACAAATAGTCGCGTTAATATTAACATTTATTATTTCAGTGGTAATTATTGCTTCTTTATTTAAGCTTACTGAGAATGTATTTTTATTAATTTTTAAATCCGTAGACTCTATTCAACAGCACTCACTTCAACAAACTTTTGGAATGATAATGAGTGTATTAATTGCACTGGAATTTAAGCACTCCATATTAAAAGTAGTCGCTAGAATAGACAGCATTATTAAAGTAAAAACAGTTATCTTAATTGCGATATTGGCGATAAGTAGAAAATTTATTATTTTAGATGTTGATAAATATCCTCCATCTACAATTATTGCTTTATCGGCATCAGTATTGTCATTAGGCGTGGTTTATTGGCTGATGAGAGAAAGGGATGACAGGTATTAACGCAGTAATTGTAACTATGCACACCTCTTTTATGGCAGGCTTTAGCCTAAACTACCAGACAAGTGAGTTGTATAGTTATCTACAGCCATTTCTTCTTCTTAAAAAACCTTAGTAAAAACACCGATACACCAATAAAAATAACCCATAAAGCCGGGTAACCCCATCGCCATTTTAGTTCCGGCATATATTCGAAGTTCATACCATAAACGCCAGCGATAAAGGTTAAGGGAATAAATATCGAGGCAAACACTGTAAGAACTTTCATGGTTTCGTTCATTTTGTTACTGACACTGGATAAGTAAATATCCAGCATACCCGCTATCAAATCCCGGTAAGATTCTATCGCTTCAATAATGCGTATGGCGTGATCATAAATATCACCGAAATAACGTCTTGTTTTCTCATTGAGTAAAGGCGACTCACTGCGTTGAATGGCGGCAAGCAACTCGCGCAATGGGGATATCGTTCTGCGTAAAAAGATTAATTCACGCTTGATTTTTTGGATTGTCGCCAGTGTCTGTGATGAAGGATCGGATAGTAGTTTATCCTCAACTGATTCAATCAGTTCATCGAAGGCATCTTGTAAAACAAAATACTCATCGACTACGGTATCCATAATGATATAGGCGAGATAATCGGCGCCCAGGTTTCTGAGTTGACTCTTATCATTGTCAAGCCGGTTCAGGATAGGACTAAATAACCCATCAGGTTTTTCCATGAAAGTGAAAACGAAGTTGTTTAATATTAATAAGCTAATTTGTTCATATACGACATTAAATTCCTTGTTCCCTAGGGAAATTGCTTTAACAACTATATACAAATAGTCATTAAATTCCTCGAATTTAGGCCGTTGATGGGTGTTAAGAATATCTTCCAACACCAATGCGTGTATATCAAAGTGTTTCCCTATGGCATCAATAATGGAGACGTCCTTTAATCCGTCAACAATAACCCAGGTTATGGTATCACTCGTTTTGTAAGGCAAAAGTTCTTCAATGGATTTGACGGTGTGTTTTTTCAGCGTTGATTTGTTGTAATTTACCACAGAGATTTTATGCTCGTGCGCATGTACTTCGCCAACATGCACCAGCGAACCGGGTGGCAAACCGGATTTTTCAGAAGCGAAACTGAGTGATTCAGACATGGGTTATCCTTGGTTTAGTTTGAGCTGGGTGGATTAGATAGATACTTTCTATTTTTACAGGATGTATTGTTTGGACATGGTCCCTGCCTGTTCTTTAACCAATTTAGGCACAAGGTAGCCGGGCAGGGTGGCTTGAACCTGCTTGATAAGGGCTACTGCTGCTGTTTCAGATACTTCAAAATGTCCGGTCCCTGTGGCCTTGTCCAGTAAATGCAGATAATAAGGAATGATGCCGTAACTGAAAAGTTGTTCACTCAATTCGCAGAGCGCCGCTACATTGTCATTAACCCCTTTCAATAATACCGACTGATTTAATAGTGTAATGCCGCTATTTCCAAGCAGTTTGCTGGCAGCAATGACGCGGGGATTTATTTCATTGGCATGGTTACAGTGGACGACTATCACAATTTGTTTGGCGCTTTGAGATAAGGTGTTAATTAATTCATCGGATATTCGGGCCGGTAGAACGATAGGTAAGCGGGTGTGTATTCTGATGCGTTTTAAATGCTTGATAGCGCTTAATTGCGCAAAGAGTTTTGCTAATCTTGCATCGCTAAGCAATAACGGATCACCGCCACTTAAAATAACTTCCGAGATGTCGGGATTTTCCTGAATATATTGGATGCCAGCGGCTTCTTTTTGTTTGCCAAGTTGAAGGTCAGAATAGGGAAAGTTGCGGCGGAAACAATACCGGCAGTTAATAGCGCAACTGCCAGTATTGATAAATAAAACCCGGCCATGATATTTGTGCAAAACACCTGCTTGAGCAGCAGAGGTTAGATCACCAACCGGGTCGTTACTAAAACCAGGGTAAGTAAATAACTCATCTTTAATCGGCAATACTTGCCGCAATAAAGGATCATGCGGATTGCCTTTTTGCATGCTGGCGGCAAAGCTTAAGGGTACACGTAACGGGAAGCTCCCGGCAGCAGCCACTGAAACAGGTAAGTCTTTAAGTGATAAGTGAAGATAATGGCATAAGTCTTCAATATTATTGAAGGCTTCGGCAAGTTGTTGTTGCCAGTTTTTAGTAAAGTGCAGGGTTTCGCTAAGTTGTTCTGGCATGAGTTGGTTATTTAAAGTTTCTATCGATTGTTGCCTCTATTATAATGCCTAGGTTTTACATTGTTTGTCATCTTGAGGATAAAATGGCCAGTTACAGTACCAATGAATTTAAAGCAGGGTTAAAAGTCATGTTGGATAATGACCCCTGTGCAATTATTGAAAATGAATTTGTAAAACCGGGTAAGGGTCAAGCCTTTAATCGGGTAAAAATCAGAAATCTTAAAACAGGCCGGGTGATTGAGAGAACTTTTAAATCAGGTGACTCTCTTGAAGGGGCTGATGTGGTTGATGTTGCGATGCAATATCTGTATAACGACGGCGAATTCAGACACTTTATGGTGCCGGATACGTTTGAGCAATATCAGTGTGATGAAAAAGCCGTTGGTGAAGCGAGTAAGTGGCTTAAAGATCAGGATTCTTGTACCGTCACCTTATGGAATGACGCGCCTTTGTCGGTCTCGCCAGCCAATTTTGTTGAGTTGGCTATTGTTGAAACTGATCCGGGTGTGCGTGGTGATACTTCCGGTGGTGGCGGTAAACCGGCTACATTGGAGACTGGCGCCGTAGTCAGGGTACCGTTATTCGTACAACAGGGCGAAGTTATTAAGGTCGATACCCGTACCGGTGAATATATCTCGCGTGTAAAAGAATAGTGCTGAATGAGTGGCAGCCAGCATGCTCTATAGAGAATTTGCGTTTAAGAGCGCAAGTATTTGAAGATATACGGCAGTTTTTTTCAGCAAGAGCGGTGCTTGAAGTAGAAACGCCACTGCTTAGTCATAGTAGCGGGACCGATCCACAGCTGGATTTCTTTACAACAGATTATTGTTCGCCGCCACTGCAGCACACCCTGTTTCTGCAAACATCGCCTGAGTTTGCCATGAAACGGCTGCTTGCAGCGGGTAGCGGCTCCATTTATCAAATATGTAAAGCATTCAGAAATGGCGAATCAGGACGCTTTCATAATCCTGAATTTACCCTGTTGGAATGGTATCGGGTCGGCTTCACGTTGCCTCAATTAATGGATGAAATCGCCGAATTGATGGGGGTTTTGTTTAGCGGTCACAGGACTTTAAACCCGACACAACGGTTTGGTTATCAGGAGATATTTCACCGTTATACAGGATTGAATCCTTTGGAATTTTCCTATCATGATTATTGTGCATACGCACGGGACAATCACATGCCCGAAGCAGTGAGTATTTGCGGATATGATCACGCCTTATGGCTGGATTTTATTTTCAGTCACAACGTTCAGCCACAGTTGGGTGAAAACGCTGTGTGCATGGTTTATGGTTATCCTGCCTGTCAGTCGTCGTTAGCACGTATTAATGAATACAATTCACAAGTCACTGATCGTGTTGAAGTTTTTGTAAATGGCATTGAATTAGGCAATGGCTATTATGAATTGACCGATGCGAAAGAGCAGGGCAGGCGATTTGATGAGGAGATGTCCATCAGGAAGCAAACAAACCGCCCGGTTACTGTCAAGGATAAACATCTTATTGCGGCACTGGAAGCGGGGCTTCCAGAATGTTCGGGCATGGCCATGGGTTTGGATCGTTTGCTGATGCTATTGGCAAACAGCGCAAGCATTAATGATGTGCTTAATTTTCCTATACACAGGGCTTAAGCCGGATCAATATTTACTGTGTTATAATCCCAAAAATTTTTACTAATTAGACCTTGATGTTTTATATTTAGCCGCCTACATGAAATCAATTACTTTTTCTTGCTTGTTATTGCTGGGTCTGCTTGTGTCGCATGGGGTTAAAGGTGACGAAGAATTCGTTGTTAAGGATATTCAGGTCAAAGGTCTGCAGCGCATCTCATTGGGTACCGTTTATAACTATCTTCCTGTTAATGTCGGTGAAAAGTTTTCTTTGGATAATGTTGCTCCCGCCATCAAAGCATTGTTCAAAACAGGTTTTTTTAAAGATGTGTCACTGGAAAGAGAAGGTTCAACGTTAATTGTTAATGTGGTGGAGCGTCCATCCATAGCCAAAATAATTTTTGAAGGCAATAAAGATCTCAGCAAAGAGGACTTGACAAAAGCGTTAGATAAGATCGGTTTGTCTGAAGGCAAAATATTTGACAGGCAAGTGTTGGACAAAGTAGAGCAGGAATTAACACGCCAGTACCTCAGTCATGGTAAATATGGCTTAAAGATTAAAACAGACGTGTCCAACTTGACCCGGAATCGTGTCGGTATCCATATTAAAATTTCTGAGGGCAGAGTCACCAAGATTAAGCAGATTAATATTGTTGGTAATAATGCTTTTGATGATAAAACATTGTTGGGTAAATTTGAATTAAACACGTCCAATTTGTTATCTTTCTACAGTAAAGACGATCAGTACTCCAAACAAAAATTATCTGCTGACCTGGAGACGCTGAGGTCTTATTATCTGGATCGGGGTTATATTAACTTTTCAGTTGAATCCACTCAGGTAGCCATTACGCCAGATAAAAAAGACATATATGTCACTATCAATGTCAAAGAGGGCGATGTTTACAGACTATCTAAAGTAAAGCTGGCGGGTAATTTGGTGGTGCCTCCTGATGAACTGATTAAACTGGTCACCGTTGGTCCGGGGGAGATATTTTCCAGAAAAAATGCAACTGAAACTTCAAAAGCCATTCAGGATCGGTTGGGTGATGAGGGCTATGCTTTTGCGAACGTTAATATGGTGCCCGAAATCAACGAAGCCCAAAAAACAGTGGACATGGCTTTTTTTGTTGATCCGGGTAAACGTGTCTATGTTCATCGTATTAATATGAGCGGTAACACTAAAACTCGTGATGAAGTACTACGTCGAGAAATGCGTCAAATGGAAGCGAGTTGGGCTTCAAGCTCTAAAATTGAGCGCTCAAAAACGCGTCTTGAACGCTTGGGCTATTTTGAAACCGTCAATGTAGAAACGCCGCCGGTTGTGGGCACCGCCGATCAGATTGATGTTAATTATTCGGTGGTAGAAAAGCCTTCCGGTAATTTGTCGGCGGGTATCGGATTCTCTCAGGTTCAAGGCATAGTATTAAATGCCAACATTTCTCAGGATAACGTCTTTGGTTCGGGCAAGAGAGTGAACCTTGCCTTTAATAACAGTGACTATCTTACTAATTACCAATTTGGTTTTTTTAACCCTTATTTCACTGTGGATGGCATTAGCCAGGGCTATAATATTGGCTATGCAAAGCGAGATGCCGGGGCGGTAAATATAGCTAACTATTCCACCGATGTCTTCAATACCGGTATCAATTTCGGTATCCCCTTGAATGAATTCGATCAGATACGTTTTGATACGGATGTGAAATATACCAACTTAAAGACTAATGATTTTTCATCCACACAAATTCAGGATTTTATTAACGAACAAGGTTCCAAGTTTTGGACCTTTGGTCAGGCCATAAGTTGGTCTCACGATACCCTTAATCGGGCAATATTCCCCAATAAAGGGGGGCAGCAACGATTGTCCGGATTAGTGATGATTCCCGGTAGTGATCTGGAATATTATAAAGTCGGTTACAGGCATCAACATTATTTTCCTTTGGCAAAGGACTTTACTTTTAAGCTGAATGGAGAAGTCGCCTACGGGGGGGGGTATGGAAATACTAATGGATTACCCTTCTTTGAAAACTACTTTATGGGCGGAACGGGTTCGGTACGTGGTTTTAAGAATAATACGCTTGGACCCAGAGATTCCAATGGACGCCCCATCGGCGGCTCCAGCAAAATTATTGCTAATGCAGAGTTGTTTTTTCCTGTCCCTTTTCTGTCAGAGACAAAATCAGTCAGATTGGGAACCTTTTTTGACGCCGGAGCACTCAATGATAGCTTTTCAGTAGATGGCATGAAGTATTCTGCAGGCATTTCGGGTGAGTGGTTATCGCCATTCGGCGCTTTATCCGTTAGTGCGGCATACCCTTTGAATAAAGGAACATTTACTTATGTTGATAGCAATAATCAAAACGTTACTGGAAATGATGAAACACAGTACTTTCAATTCAATTTTGGCCAAAATTTCTGACAGAAGTTGTTTTGGTTTAACTGGCTTATCCCCTATAATTCACTATTTACTCACATTTTACTTTAACTATAACCAGAGATCGATTTTACAATGAAAAAGAAAATTGCTTTATTTTTAGGCCTGTTGTTTGTTGCGAATGTCAGTTATGCTGACTTAAAAGTTGGCTTTGTTAATATACCTGCAGTTCTTGAAAAAGCGCCCCAAGCTGAAAAAGCTAAAAAACGCTTGGAACAAAAATTTTCACCTCGAGATAAGCAATTGGTTGCTCAACAAAAAGAAATCCAAAGCATGGAAGAGAAATTGACCAAGGATGCTTCGGTGATGAGTGATTCTGAGAAAGCTAATCTTGAAAAAGATATTTTAAATAAGAAAAGGGATGCAAAAAGATCGCAACAGGAGTTTAGTGAAGACTTTAATGCAAGCCGTAATGAAGAATTGGGTAAATTGCAACGCCGTATCGTTGAAGCGGTCCGGGCCATAGCTAAAGATGAGGATTATGATTTATTGCTTACTGATGGCGTTATTTATGCTAAAGATCAGATTGATATAACAGCTCAAGTTCAGAAAAAGCTGTCGACAATGCCCGAGTAAGTGACCCACTATTTTTCAAGCATACCACTAACCCTAAAAAAAGCACTCTAAATCATATGTCTATTACGTTAGATATTTTACAAATACAAGCATTCTTGCCACATCGATACCCTTTTCTATTGATTGACAAGGTGATTGAGTGCGAGCCTGGGATTAGGTTGTTAGGAGTGAAAAATGTCACTTATAACGAACCTTTTTTTCAAGGTCATTTTCCACAAAAACCTATTATGCCAGGTGTGCTGATTTTGGAAGCTTTGGCACAATCAACTGGTTTGTTAGCTTCAGAAACAGCGGGTGACGAATTACAAGGCATGATTTATTATCTGGTGGGTATTGATAGAGCCAAGTTTAAAAGACCCGTTGTGCCGGGAGATCAATTGATGCTGGAAGCAAAATTCATTAAAAGTAAACGTAATATCTGGGCATTTGAATGCCGGGCAGAAGTTGACGGTGAATTTGTCGCAAGCGCCGAAATTAGATGTGCTGCGGTGGTAGAATAATTTTGATCGATCCAACAGCCATAATTGATAGCCATGCTGAATTGGCCGATGATGTGTCCGTTGGCGCTTTTTCTGTCATAGGTGCGGATGTAAAAATTGATGCCGGAACGGTTATAGGTCCTCATGTTGTTATAAAGGGACCTACTTCTATTGGGAAGAATAATCGTATCTATCAATTCACTTCAATCGGCGAAGACCCGCAAGACAAAAAATATGCGTCTGAGGTAACACGACTTGAAATAGGTGATAGAAATACCATTCGAGAGTTTACCTCTATGCATAGAGGAACCCAGCAAGATAATAGTGTTACCAAGATAGGCAATGATAATCTATTTATGGCTTACACCCATGTGGCTCATGATTGCATTATTGGTGATCATGTGATTATGGCCAATGGGGCATCATTAGCCGGTCATGTACATTTGAACAGTCATGCTATCCTGGGCGGATTTACCTTAGTGCATCAGTTTACCCAAATAGGGCAATACAGCTTTGCGGCTATGGGCAGTGCGATTACCCAGGATATTCCACCCTTTATTATGGTTGGCGGCAAGCCCACTCGGCCCCATGGCATAAATTCAGTCGGCATGGAACGTAATGGCATATCGGCCGAAGATATCAGATTAATCAGAAATGCTTATAAAATAATCTATAAAATGAATTTGCGATTGGAAGATGCCATAGAGCAAATGGAAGATCTATCGAGTGACAGTCAACAAGTGTCTGATATGGTCAGCTTTTTGCGTAATGTACGCAGGGGTATATTGCGCTAGGTTCTGCCATTGGCGCGATTAAAGGATAAGGTAAGCCGCAAAAATTATTCCCTGTCGCAGTTGCCACAGATTATAAATAAATTTAGTAACTACTCATCAGCTGCTGACTTTTATAATAGAACACAGATGGGACTTGATTAAACGGATTTTATTTGCTTTTTATCAGTGTTTATCAGCCAAATCCGTGTCATCTGTGTTCAATTTTTCTAAGTAGTTACTCAGCCTAATCTTTGAATCTGTGGCGGTTTATTTGTTGCGGGTTACCTAAGGTTGTATTAGAAATACAAAGTTACCTGCACCAAGCTTTTAAATCATTTCATGAAAAATTGTTGCTATGGATGACGACCATTTAATCAAAACCAGTCAATATGTTCTGGTTGCCGGTGTTGATGAAGCTGGTCGTGGGCCGCTTGCAGGTCCTGTAGTAGCTGCTGCCGTTATCCTCGATCCACTAAAACCCATTGATGGTTTGGCCGACTCTAAAATACTCAGTGAGCGTAAACGGGATGGCCTTTTTGAAATTATTAAGGCAGACGCCTTAAGCTGGTCAGTGGGAATAGCCAGTGTTGAAGAGATTGATGAATTCAATATTCTTCAGGCCACATTACTTGCCATGCAGCGAGCTGTGAATGGCTTAGCGATTCAACCGGATGAGGTTTTAATAGACGGCAACCGTCTTCCCAGTTTGCTTATTCCTGCTCAGGCCATTGTTAAAGGCGACAGCAAAGTGAAGGTGATCAGTGCGGCTTCTATAGTGGCAAAAGTTGTGCGGGATAAAATAATGGTTGACTATTACCAAAAATATCCCGATTTTTCGTTTCATCTGCATAAAGGCTATGGCACTCAACAGCATCTGGCCGAGATTGAACAATTCGGTTTTTTACCGATACACAGAAAAACATTTAATCCTGTAAAAACAATGATAATGCAGGAAAAGACAAAATAGATTTATTTTTTGATATTGCTTTCAACTTGACCCTATCGGTTCCTCATCCATCAGTGAAATCTGTTCGCGCAGCTCAATAATACGATCCTGCCAATAGCGGGTTGTATTGAACCACGGGAACGCCATAGGAAATGCAGGATCATCCCAACGTTTTGCAATCCAGGCGGAATAATGGATCAAGCGCAAGGTACGTAAGGCTTCCAACAGATGTAACTCTCTCGCGTTGAAATCGTAAAAAGTCTGGTAACCTGCCAGTAGATAGCTGAGTTGCAAGGTCATCTCGGCACGATCACCTGAAAGTAGCATCCACAAATCCTGTATTGCCGGCCCCATTCGACTGTCATCAAAGTCAACGAAATGGGGACCGTCATCGGTCCATAAAATATTGCCCGGATAGCAATCGCCATGCAGCCTTAGGGTTTTTACCTTACCGGCGCGTTCGAAACAACGTCTCACTGAGTCCAGTGCGTAAGCAGTAACACTGCTGTAAGCATCGTATAGATCCGCCGGAATAAAATCATGCTTAAGCAGGTAATCTACAGGTTCGTCGCCAAAACTGGTAATATTCAGAGCCGGACGTTCCTTAAAGGGTTTTAAAGCGCCAATTGCATGAATGCGAGCAATAAAACGCCCCATCCATTCCAACTTTTCACGACCATCAATTTCCGGGACACGTCCACTTTGACTGGGAAACACGGAAAACCGAAAACCATCAATATGATTTAGGGTTATGTTTTCCTTCAATCGTAAAGGCGGTACTACGGGTATTTCATTTTCTGCCAATTCCTGAATAAAAGAGTGTTCTTCAAGGATGGCGGCGGTTGTCCATCGGTTGGGTCTGTAGAACTTTGTTACAACAGCCGCTGCGTTCTCGATACCAACCTGGTAGACGCGGTTTTCATAGCTATTAAGTGCAAGCAGTCGACCATCACTATGCAAGCCAACACTATCCAGAGCGGTTAAAATAATATCGGGGGTTAGCGCTGAAAAAGGCGTGAGATGAGTATTCATAATGTTATTGTAACCTTGAATACTCATTATAGATAATATAGATAATATAGATAATATAGATAATGCTCGTATTAGTGATGGCTTGCAGGTTCTGGCAGTGATGAACGTTTAGCTTAGATAAATCGCAACAAATAAACCGCCACAGATTCACAGATTAAATATATTTATAATTTGTGAACCTGTGAATCTGTGGCAACTGTGACAGTGGGGTATTTTTGCGAGTTACCTTAAGTAACGGCTCCTTTAGGTCCTTGTACATCTGCCGGATCACCTTCATACGGAGTGGCATAGCTGCATTCTTTTTGCGGACAGACTTTTTCGACTCCACGTCTTTTTGTCTCTTTTATCGTCAAAATAGGCCAATTACATTCCGGGCAGCTTTCTTTAATCGGAGTATTCCAGAGTGCGTAATTACATTTTGGATAGCCCGAGCAGGAGTAAAATATTTTTCCATTGCGTGATTTGCGCCTAAGGATGGTCCCTTTTTTGCATTGGGGGCATTCAACGCCGGTATCCACGGGCTTTTCCAAAGGCTCAATATGCTTGCATTTTGGATAAGCACTACAGCCGATGAATTTACCATAGCGACCTGTTTTGAAAACTAACGGCGATTCGCATTGAGGACAGACTCGACCTTCTACAACTTCGGGTTCATCGGAAGCGCTTATGTCATCATTCAAATTTCGAGTATAGGAGCATTCAGGATAATTGGTGCAGCCTATGAATCGACCATTTCTCCCCAAGCGGATTGATAGTGGGCTCCCACATTCGGGACATTTTTCATCGATGGCTTCCTGAGTAACATCTTTACGCTGGACACTTGCATCTTTTTCTTGAATCATTGAGTAAAATGGTTTCCAGAATTCGTGCATTAATGGAATCCAGTCTTTCTCCCCCCGGGAAACCGCATCCAGTTCATCTTCCAGATTAGCCGTAAAATCATAATCGACATATTTGGTAAAGTGTTCAGTCAGAAATTTATTTACGATTCTGCCGACATCGGTAGGGTAAAAGCGTTTGTTGTCCAGGGTGACATATTCACGGTTTTGCAGGGTCGAAATAATCGATGCATAAGTTGATGGTCGGCCGATACCGTATTCTTCCAGAGATTTTACCAGACTGGCCTCGCCGTAACGGGGCGGTGGCTCGGTAAAATGTTGACCGGCAATGATGTCATTGAGAGGCACTGGACGGCCTTCCTCCAGCGGCGGCAAAAAACTTTCCTTGTCGTCACTTTCTTTGCTGTCATCTTTTCCTTCCAGGTAAACGGCCATAAATCCGGGTGTGGCAATGGTAGAGCCTGTCGCTCTGAATATGTGTTTGCCATCGCCGCAGCTTAGATCAACGGCGACCATATTAAGGGTGGCATGAATCATCTGGCAGGCTATGGTGCGTTTCCAGATCAGATCGTACAGTTTGTATTGTTCAACACTGAGGTGGTTTTTTATCTGGATGGGCAAATATCGAGGCGATGTAGGGCGTATCGCTTCATGAGCTTCCTGGGCATTTTTTGATTTGGTTTTAAACAGCCTGGGTTCTTTGGGCACATTTTTTGCGCCGTAATTTTCTGCAATCAGTCCACGTATTTCCTCGACCGCTTCTACCGATAAATTAACCGAATCCGTACGCATGTAGGTAATCAGGCCGGCTGTTTCGCCACCTATATCAATTCCTTCATACAGTTGTTGCGCAACTATCATGGTGCGTTTGGTAGTAAAACCCAATTTACGTGAGGCTTCCTGTTGCAGAGTCGAGGTTGTGAAAGGCGGAGCAGGGTTGCGTTTTTGCTGCTTCTTTTCAAGTTTGGCAACCAGTAACTGACCATCTGCAGCGGTTAATAGAGTTTGTTTGGTTTTTTTTGCCTGTGCTTCACTGGTAATACTGAATTGAGTCAGCTTTTCGCCATCAAAATGGGTCAACTTGGCTTTAAAGGCTTGTTCATGCGCTGTCAATGCAGCGTCAATAGTCCAGTATTCACGTGTTTTAAAGGCTTCAATTTCCAGTTCGCGCTCAACTATCATGCGTAATGCAGGGCTTTGTACGCGGCCAGCAGACAGGCCTCTGCGGATTTTTTTCCATAACAAGGGCGATAGATTAAAACCAACCAGATAATCCAGGGCTCGACGTGCCTGCTGGGCGTTGATTAAATTGGTGGCCAACTTCTCCGGGTGGGCAATCGCTTCAGTGACCGCTTTCTTGGTAATTTCATGAAAAACTACCCGATGCACCGGTTTGTCTTTGAGCAATTTTTTTTCTTTCAGTAGCTCATATAAATGCCAGGAAATGGCTTCGCCTTCTCTATCGGGGTCGGTTGCAAGATATAAGGTATCTGCTGACTTAAGTGCTTTACTGATAGCCTGAACGTGACGTTGATTGCGATCAATGACTTCATATTTCATGGCAAAGTCATTATCCGGGTCAACGGCTCCTTCTTTGGGAATAAGGTCGCGGACGTGTCCATAAGAGGCTAAAACCTGAAAGTCTTTGCCTAAATACTTCTCTATGGTTTTTGCTTTTGCAGGCGATTCTACAATGACAAGATTCTTACTCATTTAATTAAACAGATTCAAGGATTTAAGGTTAAAGGTTCAAGGTAGGGGGCAAGATGATGCATTTTTCACCTTGTACCTTGCACCTTGAACCTTCTATGTTAATGTAAATAAGTAGGGACGAGATCATAGACAATATCTTCCATTCTGGAAAAAGCAATTTCCTCATCAGGCTGACTTAGCAAGACCATCAACACGATCCATTTCAGTTTTTCCATTGATATCTCTTCATTTTCCAGTGCCATAGCCCGATCAATGACAATTTCCCGGTTGGCTGAATTTAAAATGCCGTTTTGTTCAAGAAACATAATTAGATTTCGGCATTCAAGGTCAAGTTTTTCTATTTCCTGAGCGCAGAAAATGCGAAATGCGGGAGTAACGGTAGGCTTTATGGCTCGTTGCAGGCTAAGTGAATCGAGCCAATCGAACGCTTTGTTAACCTCGCAAGACTCAAAACCTGCTTCCAGTAATTCTGTTCTGATATCATCGCTATCAGGAAGTGTTTCAATTTCATCTTCCATATAATTTTCAAATAAATACATCAGGACATCAAAAATATTTTCTTTCATAAAGGTGTTTGCTAATTATTTTATTCGGACATAGCAACCGCCAGCGGTCGCTTCTAGGTAACCTTGTAGTTCCAGAATCAGTAGCATTGAGGAAATAACTTCAACAGATTCGCCGGTATTTTCAACCAGATTATCAATAGAAGTTGGGCTAAACATGACACGATTCAATAATGTTTGTTGCTCCAGGTCAAGTGTTGATTGCATAGTGAATGGTGGTAATTTCTCATCTTGTTGATAATATTGATTTAATTCTTCAAGAATATCCTGGGTAGTTTCGACAAGTTTTGCGCCTTCACGGATCAGTGCATTGCAACCTCGTGCCAGAGGATTATGAATAGAGCCAGGGATAGCAAAAACTTCACGGTTTTGTTCTAAAGCCAACCGTGCTGTAATTAATGAACCGCTCTGTTTGGCGGCTTCAACAACCAGTAAACCCTGGCACAAGCCGCTGATAATGCGGTTACGCCTCGGAAAATGGTTAGCTTTGGCGGTAGTGCCGGGTGGAAACTCTGAAATCATCACGCCGGTATTGACAATTTCAGTGGCTAACTCTTTATGCCGTGCAGGATAGACGCGGTCCAGTCCGGTTCCTGCGACTGCAACGGTATAACCTTTCGCATTTAAGGCACCTCGATGACTGGCGCCATCTATGCCTAAAGCCAGTCCACTGGTGATGACAAAACCATGATGGCTAAGCGTTTTGGCAAAGTTGAAGGCAGTTTCCTCGCCCATAGAC
Source organism: Methylococcaceae bacterium NSM2-1 (assembly GCA_002256705.1). Taxonomy (GTDB): domain Bacteria; phylum Pseudomonadota; class Gammaproteobacteria; order Methylococcales; family Methylomonadaceae; genus Methylobacter_C. The sequence continues at coordinate 3,674 of NQJI01000002.1, read as the reverse complement.
GAGGGATTGCGACTGCCAACGATGGCAATTTGGGGTAACGACAATAACTCGGGATTGCCGCGTACAAACAAAACCGGCGGCGGGTCCGCAATTTCCTTTAACTGCGAAGGATAGTTTGGATTATTAAAGGTGATAACACCGTTATTTTTTTGTTCCAGCCAGGACAGATCATAATCTATCATTGCCCAGTCTGGGTTTTTAATAACATGGATAATATCACTTTTTAAGCCTAAAGCCGAAAGTGTTGATGCCGATTCTGCAAATAACTGCGCTGGTGTATGAGTTTGCAGCAGCCTAAGAAATGTCCGACAACCGATACCTGGCGCGCGCAATAGGGCAAGCCAGTATTTTATGTCGTCGTCCGTTTGTTGTGTTGTAATATTCAGCGGGTTTGGACTTTATCTAAAATGTGAATGGCCTGAGTGGCTTTCATAACCAGAGCGTAACTGACGCGCTCAAAGGGGCGAAAAACCATAAGTGTGCCGGCAATATCATCGGGAAGTTTAACAATGTCGTTATTAACCGGGCTGTAGGGGTCATTGATACTATTTCCACGTTGATATATAGCCAGCTCATGTCCGGCAAGAAGGCCATCTTTAGCGCCTTTGTCGATAACAACTACATTATACAGCCCTATTTGAGAAACGCCGCCAAGAACGCTGATAATGCTGCCTTTTATGCTTTTTTCTGGCGGCCTTGGGAAATAATTCAAGATAACCTCTTCCTCAGTTTTAGGCATTATCCGGTCACCTCTGCGAATCTCACTGTTTGATTTGGTGATTAATAATGTTGCCGGGTCGCCTGTCTGTTGCAGTGTGGTGTCGGCAATATATTCAGCCTCGTACCCCAGGATTTCCCCGGTTTCAGGGCTAACATAGGTATCTCCCGAGCGGTAAAGGGTATATAACAGGCTGCCAGGTTGGGTTATGGAGCGTACATAAAGTCTGTCACCCGCGCCCGCAATGAGATGTTCTCCGGCAAAGTCAACAACATAAGGCGCGTTGTTGAGTTCGTTTTCTGCCACAACTTTGGGTGAGGTTAAAAATTGCGCTATAGACTCAGCAGGGATTAATTCAATCGCCTGTTTGATTATGGTTTCCCGAATACAGGGTAATAGCTTCCCCTCTTCGGAAACGGCAAAGCTGGTTCGGCCATTTTTTACAGCTTCCTCACTAAGAACGCAGGTGGAATCAGATGGAGAATGGGTTTGTTGTTCATTTCTGGACAAACTAAGCTGTGGCCTTCCGTTTACGATGGCAAAATTAATAGTATCGCCCGGATAAATCAGGTGCGGATTGTTGATTTGAGAGTTGTTACTCCATAGTTCAGGCCATTGCCAGGGATGGTTTAAAAATTTACCCGATATATCCCATAAAGTATCACCTTTGACAACGGTATATTGGTCTGGATGAGCAGGGTTTAATTGTATTTCTTCTGCCCATGTATTTATACTGATGAAGAAAGGAATCATAAATCCAAAAACTGCATTCAAAGTTTATATGAATTCATATAGAATTCCAGTATTCAATTATTTTTAGTGGAGAGTTTGTTGAGTATTTTAACTATTCTCGAGTTTCCGGACGAACGATTGCGTAAAAAAGCCGCAGTGGTTAAAACGGTCGATGATAAAATCAAAAAGTTAGTCGATGATATGCTCGAAACAATGTATCAATCGCATGGCGTAGGGTTGGCCGCTACCCAGGTGGATATACATCAACGGGTCATCGTCATTGATGTCAGTGAAGAAAAAGATGCTCCCTTGTTTTTAATAAATCCTGAAATCATTGAAAAGGACGGCATCAAGGAATCCGAAGAAGGCTGTCTTTCCGTGCCCGGTTTTTTTGAAAAGGTAAAGCGGGCAGAGCATATCAGAGTAAAAGCGCTTAACAGAGAAGGCCAGTCTTTTGAATTTGAGGCCAGGGATTTGCTCGCGGTGTGCGTACAACACGAAATAGATCACTTGAATGGAAAATTGTTTGTTGATTATATTTCGTCATTAAAACGGCAGAGGATTAAGAAAAAGTTGGAAAAGATTCATAAGATGGAACATAGCTGATCATGAAGATTATTTTTGCCGGAACCCCGGACTTTGCCGTACCCAGCTTGCAAATGCTGCTGGCTTCCAAACACGAAGTATGTGGCGTATATACACAGCCCGATCGCCCGGCAGGCAGAGGACGGCACAGACATATCAGTCCGGTTAAAGAGCTGGCTTTAAAGTGCGCAATTCCTGTGTTTCAGCCGCTAACCCTGAAGACTGATGAAGACTTACAGCAAATAAGGTCCTTTAATGCTGATCTTATGGTGGTGGTCGCCTACGGCATGATTTTAACGCAAGCTGTACTGGACGTTCCCAGGCTGGGTTGTATTAATGTTCATGGCTCATTGTTACCGCGTTGGCGCGGAGCCGCGCCCATCCAGCGGGCATTAATGGCAGGTGATGAAAAAACCGGCGTCACCATTATGCAGATAGTCCGTAAACTGGATGCAGGTGATATGCTGCACAAGGAAGAATATGTTATTGGAGCCAGCGATACCGCCAGCGACTTACATGATAAATTAGCCGAACTGGGTGCGATAGGCTTGGGTAAAGTACTGGCGCAAATGGAAGCGGGGACTTTACACGCAGAGCTGCAAGATGAAAGTTTGGTGACTTACGCCGAAAAATTAACAAAAAGCGAGGCAGTCATCGACTGGAAACAATCAGCGAGCACCATAGCTTTAAAAGTCAGGGGTTTGAACGCCTGGCCTGTGGCGCAGACGCTTTATCAAGGCAATGTATTACGCATCTGGCAGGCTGAGGCGATAGCGATAGATACTGATTTAGAGCCGGGTATCGTGAGCTGTGTAAACAAAAATATGGATGTGGCAACCGGAAAAGGGTGGTTACGTTTGCATGAAGTTCAGCTTCCAGGGGGGAAACGCATGACGGCTCAGGCGTTTCTAAATGCTCATCATGTTAATGGAGTCAAACTCGGCAACTGCTCCATGCGTTGCCCTACCTCCTGCATCCCTGCAGTCGTAGGTTGAACGCCCAGTGAATACACGATTGATCGCGGCACGGGTATTGTCACGTGTTTTGCAGGACGGCCAATCTTTAACGGCAGCCCTGGAATCTGCGCTACAGTCGGTTGAGTCCGGCAAAGACAGGGCTTTCATCCAAGCGCTCTGCTATGGCGTTTGCAGATACTATCATCGGCTGGATTTTATCTTAAGTGAATTACTGGATAAACCAATTAAAGACCTGGGTGTCAAGGCGTTGGCTTTAGTAGGTTTGTATCAACTCAAATATATGCGGGTAAAGCCACATGCAGCCGTCTCTGAAACCGTGCTGGCAGCCCGCAAAAAACCATGGGCTAAAGCGCTCATTAACGCGCTGTTACGGGGCTATCTGAGAGAGCAGGATAGTCTTGAGCAGAAAGCGGATAACGTGCAATACGCCGCAGTGAGCCATCCTGATTGGCTTATCAAGCAAATTGAGCAGGATTGGCCGCAGCAGGCGCAGCAAATCCTGCTGGAAAACAACCAGCAACCGCCCATGGCTTTACGTGTCAATCTGGCGCGCATTAGCCGGGACCAGTATTTACAACAGTTAAGCGAGCAGGGCATAGAGGCGGTAGCCGTCAGTTTTTGCCCTTCGGCGATCATTCTGGATAAACCGGCAACGGTTGATT
>NQJI01000001.1 GCA_002256705.1 Methylococcaceae bacterium NSM2-1 | reverse complement strand
TACCGCTAAAAATTTGGCTTTGTATGCTTCAGCCTCAACCATTCTACGCTGTGCTGTTTTACCTGCCCCTCTGGGTGCAAGAACTATCCCTGAGGATGGTGTACTAGCATCACCTATGATTGCATCGAAATAAGGGGGTGGAACGAAATACTCTTGAAGAGCTTCTTCTTCATCAGCATTTGTTTTTGTGAATGGATGCTTAAAAAATCCTAAGCTTTCATACATTGCCATGTGTTTACCTTGTTTAGTCTAATTATAGATAGTAGGCATACCTGCCCGTATAATTTCACGCAAAGCCGGTCGGGGTTTGTAACCCCGACCGAAACGTTTGAAGGCCTCAACAAGTTAAAAAACGTGAGTAATGGGGTTGCAATCCCCCGTTAGGCATGGTGCGTGGGAAGAATCCAGGTATTGTGTATATAACTGAGCTTCAATTGAACTACATCTTAGGCAGCAATTTCAATATTCCACCCTGGAAAAACTAATACAGCAGGGTGACATTTAAGCGCTTTTGCTAAAATTTTTGCACGTTCTAACCCTAAATTTATTTTGTCATGCTCAATCGCTGAGAGCGTAGATTGGGGAATACCAGTAAGTTTAGCTAATTCATTTTGACTTAATTCTTGAAGTTCACGAATAATTTTTACTGACTCACCGACAGAAACATCACACACTTTTTTAGCTAATTGATATTCTTTCATATTATTTTCTCCGATAATCATGAGGCGTGACCTGTTCAACTTGAACATAAACTTCATCTGCTTTTATTTGATAAATAACCCGATACTGCTTATTTAAACGCGAAGACCTGTAGCCGTTCCATTCGCCTCTTAACGCCTCATCAGCAAAACCTTTAATTAGCATTAGCCCTTGTGGGCCGGATATAGACACAACATCTTTCCATTTTTCATATCTTTTTTGCACTTCGATTGGACATGATTTTAATAGCTTTTCGACTCGCTTATGTTCGTATATTTTCCACATATTATAAATGGTATGCCAATTTGCGAGTAGGGGCAAATATTTGTCTGCGTGGGTAGCAAACCAACAGCTTTATCGCAGCAATTCTCAATTTGAAATTTAAATAAAAACAATAAGATAGAAATATCTAAATTTAGTAATATGCAAACATAAAAACTGCGTTTCTTCGTAAGTCAAACGTTTATGCGGCTTGTAGCCTTTACAAATTCAAGCATTCATTTTTAAATACCATGGCTACCAAAACACTAAATATAACTTATTGATAAATAATAACTTAAAAATTGGGAATTGCTGGCTTTATTGTCCTTACCCAGAATCTGCGGAATCGGAATGCAAGCAAAGATACTCACGCACCCCCTTGGCTGTTTAACAGACGAACATAATAACCGCATGAAAATTGGTATTTGGCTATAATGCCACGCACAACTAAAAACCGCTGATACAGGTAGGCAATAATGACAATAACAACTAGAACACTATCAAAATTGCAACAATATTTTGAAACCTCAGTAGACCGGATAAAAGATAGCGAACATTATCAAAAGTTGCAGGCCATGCCGCGATTCAAGCGTTGGGCAACCGTAGCGGGACTTTTTTTATTATCACAACTGGTCGTTTTTGGTGGTTTGTATCTGATTTTTGGCAGGATTGTTGTCATCGGTTTTTTTGCCAGTATTCTGGCCGGATTGGCCACAGGAGTAGGTGCTTTGCCTGCGCTGTTTTTCAAGAGCATCTCACGCAATCTATTCAACAGCATGTTGGGTGCTGCCGCAGGTGTTATGCTGGCTGCGACTGCATTTTCTCTGCTGGTACCCGGTATGGTTTACGGCAATGCCATCTGGCCGGGCAATGGCATCTATGTTGTTTCTTTGGGCATGTTGATTGGAGCGGCGTTTCTGCATTACGCAGACCGCCAGTTGCCGCATGTGCATTTTGATTCAATTTCGGATGTGCATCTGACATCACTAAAAAAAGTCTGGCTGTTCATTATTGCCATCACCATTCACAATTTTCCTGAAGGCATGTCTGTAGGCGTAAGTTTTGGTTCAGGAGACATGAAAAACGGTACGGTTCTGGCGGTTGCCATTGCTTTGCAAAATCTTCCTGAAGGTTTGGCGGTTGCCCTGCCACTGGTCGGTTTGGGCTACAATAAATGGAGAGCGGTAGGTATCGCCACATTAACAGGCCTGGTTGAACCGGTTGGCGGTTTGCTGGGCATCACCATGGTGACTGCCTTTCAACCTATTTTGCCGATTGCCATGGGCTTTGCCGCAGGTGCGATGCTTTTTGTCATCAGTGAAGAAATCATCCCGGAAACTCATTCGGGTGGACGTTCTCGCTATGCAACATTCGCGTTGATGATCGGTTTTATCATTATGATGATTTTGGACAACATGCTGGGCTAATACTATCAACATTAATGCTTGGGAGACTAAAGTTGCCCGGGCGTTTCCAGGGATTAGAATGGACAATCTTCAAAACAATTTGCAACATTTTTTTAACTCACTGAGCACAGTCAATTTTTCCGAAGTTTTTCACAGCTCACTGGAGCGCTTTTTATCGTTACTCGCCACAGGCAATATTACCCAACTATCCGCCACCGCTGCGACCAGTTTTGCCCTGATTGCAGCAGCGGAAATAGGTGACAAAAGCCAATTGGTTTGCATGACTCTGGCATCCAGGCACAGAGCCATGCCGGTTTTGCTGGGCGCAATCGCTGCCTTTGTCTTTTTAAATACCCTGGCCGTTGTTTTTGGCGTCGCCATTGCCAGTTGGTTGCCCGAATATATTGTTGCCGCAACGGTTGCCTTCTTGTTTGCCGCCTTTGGGATTCATTCCTTACGTATCCAAGAGGATGATGACGATGTCGAAGTTAAGGAAAAAAGCGGTCACAGTATTTTCTTTACCACTTTTTTATTAATTACCGTGGCTGAATTCGGTGACAAAACCCAGTTAGCTGTCGTTGCCTTAAGCAGTACTGCTGCACCTATAGCTGTATGGCTGGGTTCGACAATTGCACTTGCATCAACATCGGCTCTGGGCATTCTCGCTGGTCGTACTATTTTGCAAAAGGTGCCTTTAGTATTGTTGCATAAAATTAGCGGAACCATCTTTCTGGTGCTGTCGGCTTTTGCTATTTACCGGGCTTATATCAGCTATACAGGCTAATGGCCTTTGTTTCGATTTTAAAAGCTTCAACGACTGTTGAGAAACCGATCTGTTCTGAATAATACAATCTGGGCTGGATGGTTTATTGCAGTGTTCATATAGAGTTGACATCTTGCGAATTGACCGGTGTCATGAGTAAAGTATAGAATCAGATTTGAGTACTATTAAGAAATATCTGATAACACTCGATACAGACGGGTTCATTTGGTCTTTCAATTAACCCAAAACGTTGGATTTCATGGAACCACCTCAATGTGAAATCTGACTGATCAATAAATGAGGTGAAAATTTTGGAGATATATTATGGATAAACTGACAGCGCTCTCTTTAAGTATTGGCGGTCTCGCCGGAGTTGCAACATTTTTGGCAGTAGGGCCTGCCAGCGGACTCTTTTTTATATGGGCCGCAACCATTGCATGGGCAGCCTACTTTTTTCTGGGCGCCACCAAGGAAGCCTTGATAAACACTATTGTGTGTGGAATTTTCGGCGTATTCATGGCCTGGTTCACCGCTATTCTACTCACTAATATTCCACCTACAGCTGTTCTTGGCTTTCCAGCCATGGCGGCTATTACAGTAGCGATTGCAGTCGTGGTTATGTGTCTTGCGGCAAATATTCCACAACTTGCGACAATACCTGCCAGCGTACTGGGTTATTCCTCAACGTTTGCCTATCTGTTGCAAACACCCGACAAATTGAACCAGGATGTTCTGCTGAGCGTTTCTCTGAGCAACCCGTTGCTTGTGATATCTATCTCCATCGTTGTCGGTACCTATTTTGGTCAGTGGTCAGCACAACTGAGTGCAAAATTAACCAAGTAAAGTGATTACATACCAGTAATTTACGAGAGGTGGGTAACGTTGTTTTGCCCACCCATACCGCAAATTGGCAGGCATAGTGTCTGCCATAAATTTTCAAGTTCCAATGGGCTATATGCTGTTTAGCCCATCCAACGGCTCTCATACATCGCATGCGCAAGGACTTTGCCTGCAATGCTTATCCAAATAAATAATTTTCAGGAAGTTTTATGCAAGTTCTCGGCATAGATATAGGTGGTTCAGGTATTAAAGGTGCCATTGTTGATACTGTAACAGGCCAGATCGTCACCGAACGTCACCGGATTGAGACGCCACAATCTGCAACACCAGAAGCTATTGCAGCAGTCCTTGAGCAACTTGTCAGTCATTTTAACTGGAGCGGACTTGTGGGCTGTGGTTTTCCTGCCGCCATTCAACACGGTATCGCTCGCACCGCAGCTAATATATCACCTTCGTTTATTGGTACCCATATCGATAAGTTGTTTTCAGAAGCCACAAAATGTCCCTGTTATAACCTGAATGATGCGGATGCAGCAGGTATGGCGGAAATGTATTTTGGCGCGGGCGTTGGTCAATCCGGGGTTGTGTTGCTGATAACAATTGGTACCGGACTGGGTACGGTGTTTTTCACTGATGGAAAGTTAATGCCCAATACTGAACTGGGCCACTTGTATTTGAAAAATGGGATAAAAGCAGAGCTTTATGCATCGGATGCAGTTCGAAAAACTGAAGACCTGGATTGGACACGCTGGGGCACCCGTTTCAACACATATCTTACCATGATGGAAAAATTGTTTTGGCCTGATCTGATCATTCTTGGCGGAGGCGCCAGTAAAAAATTTGACAAGTTTAAAGGACAAATCACGGTAGAAGCACCAGTAAAGCCAGCCGCACTTTTAAACCAGGCTGGCATCATCGGCGCTGCCTTGTATGCACAATCGAAAAATACACTTACCGATAAATAACAGGCTTTACTTCTGCATGACATTCACGGCATCCTATTCTTCCTTACTTCAAAAAAGCCCTGATTGCGGCAACTCCCTGACCCCCGGCTTGCCTTACCCTATCCAGACCGGATTCAGAAAGCCCTCCCAACGCATAGACAGGCAGATTTACTTGAGAAACCAGATCGGTGAATTGTTCCCATCCCAGTGGCTCCGTTTCCGGATGTGTTTTAGTTGCTAATATGGGCGCTAAAACGGCAAAGTCGGCACCTATTGTTTGCGCATGCTGTAATTCCTGAAGATTATGGCATGAGGCAGCAACCCAGTGTGTTTGTTCCGGGGTGCCACGTGGGAACGCAGGCCGCCTGGTTACAGACATTAAATGCCGACTGGTTAAATGAATGCCATCAACAGTAAAATTTTCTGCATTTTTAACGGCAGAATTTATTAATAACAATGCCCTTTGCTGTTTGCACAAGGGATAAGCCAGTTCAATAAATTTTTCTATCGTTTCGGGGGGCAATGTTTTTAACCGTAGCTGGATCAGCTTAATGCCACGGGTCAAGATTTTTTGCAGATTTATCAATAACAGCGATTCATCCGCATCCGCATCGTCCAGAATTGCATAATAGGGTGGCAATTGGGCGGCGGTGATAATGGGCTGATTGGCGGCTGGAAATTCATGGTGTGCCAATTCGGCTGGATTGACCCATTTGAAGAGCTGATCTACACAGCTCTTGGCGTCACCTGAAAAATGCGTCACCAAAAACACATTCAACTGTACGGCTAAATCAGGGTATTGATGCTTAACGGTAATCAGCGGCGTTGCTGTTATTAAATTAATAGCAAGCTCTTCCTTGAGTTCCCGCGCCAAGGCCTGTTCAGCGGATTCTCCGGATTCAATCTTGCCACCGGGAAATTCCCACAGTCCACCCTGATGCAAAGACTCATCGCGCAGGGAAATTAAAACTTGTCCTTCGGTATTTTTTACTACACCAACGGCAACTTGAAGTAGTTTCATATCAGGGTAATTAGAATGGAATAAAAAAACTAGAAGGGAATCGGGTAGCTATACTGTTTATATATCATTGTTGGTTTTTAAATCTCCTCTCCCTAGCCCTCTCCAGCAGGAGAGGGAACTAAAAGAGGGGCTTTTTAGTCTTGCACCTTGAACCTGTTTTAAGTCCTGTATTCTGCATTAATTTTCACATAATCATACGAAAGGTCACAGGTTAAAACTTCCTGGGCAGCTTCGCCACGGCCCAGTTTAACCGTCACAGTGATTTCATCCCTGTTCATCACTTGTTGTCCTGCTTCTTCGGTATAATCATCGGCGCGTCCGCCATTTCTAACGATACAAACGTCGTCTAAAAAAATCTGCACATTTTCAAGCACCATGTTTTCTATACCTGAGCGGCCAACGGCGGCAAGTATTCGTCCCCAATTAGGGTCGCTGGCAAAAAAAGCTGTTTTCACCAACGGAGAGTGGGCAATAGTTTTGCCGACTCGCACCGCTTCTTCCATCTGCAAGGCCTCTTTGACCAAGATACGCATTAACTTGGTCGCACCTTCGCCATCTCTGACAATGGCTTCTGCCAGTTGTTTGCAAACGTCCATAAGGGCATCGGCAAAAATCGCATAATGTTCGCTGCCTGCTGTAATTTCCGGCGCAGTTGAACAGCCGCTCGCCATAACTACGCAGGCATCATTGGTCGAGGTGTCGCCATCAACAGTAATACGATTAAATGACTGTTCGACGGCTACTGCCAAACAGTTCTGCAACAAGGCCTGGTTAATTTTGGCATCAGTGGCGATAAAGCCCAGCATGGTCGCCATATTAGGCTGTATCATGCCCGCGCCTTTGGAAATGCCGTTAATAGTGACAGGCTGACCTGCAATACATATAACTTTAGAAACGCCTTTGGGAAAAGTGTCCGTAGTCATAATCGCGCGTGCAGCTTTTTCCCAGTTATCCAGTGACAGATTTTTTATGGCCTCCGGTAATGCCGCTGTAATTTTTTCTACCGGCAAGGGTTGTCCAATTACGCCCGTGGAAAAAGGCAGCACTTGATTGTTTGCGCCACCCGCAAATTTTGCAAGTTCAGCACAACAAAGCAGGGCATCCTGCATGCCCTGTGCACCGGTGCCCGCATTGGCATTGCCCGAATTAATCAGCAGCCAGCGTGGCCCGTGAGCCAGATTGGTTTTTGCAACATGTACAGGCGCGGCACAAAAAGCATTCTGGGTAAACACGGCCGCACACGTAGCCTGTTCAGCCATTTGAATAACCAAAATATCATCTTTGACATTTTGCTTGATACCGGCGCAGGCTGTGCCCAGAGTTATTCCAGCTATGTTTAGCATGTTTGGAAAATCGCACTTTCCTACCGCCATGTATTAATCCTCATTATGTTTAAAAAATAGTGTGACGTTATTGATTTTTTTTACTTTGATTTTCATCAGCTTGCATTGTTTTTTTAGTGTAGCCAATAATGGCGGCTGTTCGCTGAGAGAAAACGGTAAAATAACCTCGACTTCAATTTGCCCGTTTAAATAATGAATTCTGAAATCTTCTATAGACGTCTTGATATCCGCCATATATTTGTCTAATAAAACCTGTACATCACGGCGGGTTAGCGGTTTGTTGTGCTCGAACAAGCCTTCATCATCTTCAGGGTCGACATGCACCAACACATCCATGACATCATCGAAGCGGCTAATCAGCTCATCCCTGACGGTATCGCCTATGCTATGGCCTTCAGAAACGGTGATACGCGGATCAACAACGATATGGGCATCGATCAACGCATCTTCGCCCATTTGTCGGGTTCGCAATAAATGAATGCCTTCAACGCCGTCAATGCCCATGATGGTGGTGCGAATTTCGGCAACCAGTTTGGGCGGTAATGAGGTGTCAACCAGTTCCTTGATGCTTTCAAGAGCCAGGTTCAAGCCGATTTTTGCGACCATCAACGCAACAACGATGGCGGCAATCGCATCGGCCAAGGGATAGCCCAGCATCACGGCGCCTATACCGAATAACACCACCACCGAGGTAATGGCGTCACTGCGCTGATGCCATGCATTGGCCAGCAATAATTTAGAGCGGGTTTGTCTTGCGATACGTTTGGTATAATGATACAGCCACTCATTAACCAGAATTGATACCGCCGCAATGCCCAAGCCTAGCACATTAGGCACAGGCAGATGTTCAGGATGCGCCATGCGATTCATCACTGACCATGCAATTGCACCGCCGATAGCGATCAAACTGACGCCTAAAATGACTGTTGCGATGGTTTCAAAACGGCGGTGTCCGTAAGGATGTTCATAATCGGCTTCGCGACTCCCCAATCTGACGGCAATTATGACTAAAAGATCGCTAAGTAAATCCGATAAAGAATGAATGCCGTCGGCGATTAATGCGGCTGATTGTCCCAGAATGCCGAAACCGATTTTAATAAGTGTCTGAAAAACATTGACCGCCGCGCCGACATAGCTTGCTCTGGCCTTCAGTTTACCGATTCTTGTCGTGTCAAGGATTTCAGCCATTACGCGCCTACTTCCAGGATAATAATATATTCATGATTCCTGGAAGTGGTTTCCAGCACTTTATGACCATTAATTCGGCACCATGCCGGAATATCCTGCATTACACCGGGATCCGTACAAATAACTTCCAGTTGGTCGCCAGCCTTGAGCTGTTTGACTTTGTCCTGGGTTCGTATAACAGGTAACGGACAGAGTAAACGCCGTGCATTTAGAGTTTCTTTATGCATATAATATAAGTCAAAGGCTAAAGAATTAGGGTTCAAGAAGCAAAGTTAAATCGTTCTGTCTCCATTGAAACGGTAAAACTTGCAAAAGGTGTAGGCATAATGTGCAATCATTTTAGCCCTTGACTTGCTCCCCTTGTGCCTTTCATATATGCCATTCCTTGAGCATTTCTTCTTTTTTTAATGGCTTAACCTGAAGAGTTCTTTCTGAACCATCTGGGTTCGCAACAATAATATCGACTTGTTCAGCATCACGTCCCTGACTGTAACGAGCGGTGATTCTGGCAGCCAAATATAGATCCTCAGCAGAAGGTGAGCCATCTAACAGGACTAAAGGTCCAGGATGGCTTGAGCAATTCATACTGATAAAATCTTTTTTATAGCCATGCAAAAAGCGTCCTTCTCCTTCCTCTCTGGCTACAATGAGTTTGAAATTCGCTTGCGGTCTGATATGCCGGCCGACTTTTAACAACATCACGTCATCCAGCTCGTAGTCTTTACTACCCTGCGATTTCCATAAATCGACCAGTTTTGCAGAATAGTATTTATCGGTCAGAAAACAGCAACCGCCCGCCGGCTGGGCATAGTCATCAAAACCAAATTGCTCTGCCATTGCCATCTGCGGCTTGCGCGAGCGTCCGGTAATATCATGCAGCTTTTCTCTATCGACCCAGCCTTCAAGCTCTGGCAGGGTTAGTGGCAGATTCTTGGCACACAAAGGACGCAGTAACAAGTCATCCGCTCCTGACTGTTTCGCCACTATGGGCATTTTTGATTTACTTTGCGACATGGGTCTTTGGCCAATCACTTCTCCTGTAATAATAAAATCAAAATCATTTTCCACTATCCATTGTTTGGCCTTATTAACCATGAAAATTTTACAATCCAGGCAAGGGTTCATGTGCGAGCCATAACCATGCTTGGGATTAATCAGCACATTTTTATATTCTTCGATAACATCGACAATATGCAGTTTTATCCCTAACTGTTCGGCAACCCATAAGGAGTTGTTGCGCTTGGGCTTGGCTTTATCTTTCTCGCGAATGGCATGAGTGTGACCTTCTACACAAAAACCCGTGAAAAAATTAATGCCTTCAACATGAACGCCCTGTTCCATTACAGTTTTTGCTGCCAGCATTGAGTCCAGACCACCGGAAATCAATGCCACTGCTTTTCTTTGTTTACTCATATCACTCTTGTATCTAAAAAATTAACAATATTATACGCACTTATTTTCTAATCCGGCTTCAACTTCTAAGGCTGATAACCTAAACTTAAGGCCCTTACATTCATTTTTGATAGTGAACCCGCAATGGAATTCAAAGACTATTTAAAAATCCTCGCCCATCACGATGGCTCTGATCTTTATTTAACCGTAGACGCACCGCCAGTAGGCAAATTCGAAGGTGCACTGAAACCACTGGAGAACGTTAAGCTGACTCCTGCTCGAATAAAAGAAATCGCCTATAGCCTGATGGACGAAGATCAGCAAAAAGCGTTTGAACTCGTTCCTGAACTGAATCTGGCTATTTCAGAGCCGGGAATTGGCCGTTTCAGGATTAATATTTTCAAGCAGCGTAACAGTTATGCCCTGGTCATCCGCAATATCAGGATAGATATTCCTAATGCTGACAAGCTGGGGCTGCCGCCCATACTGAGAAAATCCATTATGGAAAAACGCGGACTGATATTGTTTATCGGCGGAACCGGCTCAGGGAAATCGACCTCGCTAGCTGCACTCATTGACTATCGCAACACGAATGCCTCCGGGCATATCATCACTATCGAAGACCCTATCGAATATCTCCACCCGCACAAAAGATCTCTGGTCAACCAACGGGAAGTCGGAGTTGATACCCTAAGTTATGAAGATGCTCTCAAGAATACCTTGCGTCAGGCGCCCGATGTCATTCTGATCGGTGAAATCCGTTCCAGGGACACCATGGAGCATGCTCTGGCTTTTGCAGAAACCGGTCATTTATGCCTTTCAACGCTGCATGCCAACAATTCCAACCAGGCGCTCGACAGAATCATCAACTTCTTCCCTGAAGAACGCCATAATCAATTATTACTGGATTTGTCGCTTAATCTAAAAGCCTTTGTCTCGCAAAGACTGGTTCCAACCATTGAAGGAAAACGTACAGCCGCCTTTGAAATTTTATTGGGCACACAACTGGTTCGCGATTTAATCCAAAAAGGCGATATTTACGGTATAAAAGAAGTCATGGAAAAGTCAGAAAATGTCGGCATGCAGACTTTTGACAGCCATTTGCTCAGACTGTTTAAAGAGGGCACTATTTCTATGGAAGAGGCATTGCAAAATTCAGATTCTCCAAATAATCTTAAGTTAAAAATCAGTCTGAGCGCAGGGCTAGGCTCCGCATCTCCAGATATATCCACCAATGTCTCAAAAAGCGATTTGGTTGGGGGTCTAGCGCTACAGGCTATCGATTTGGCTGGGGGGTTAGCGCTGCAGGCTATCGATAAAGAGGAGGGGCGGAAGGAAGTGTGAAATTATTAATGCTTGGAACTCACCTGAGCAGTAATATAAACTCAGTTCACTGCCTGATTCCAAACCATACGACAAAAGCATTTTTAAGCTATAATTAGCCACTTTTTTATTGCCTAACGTGTAGACACCGTGTCGAGTATAAACAACGATTTATCAACTTTTCAGGGACTTATCCTCGCCCTGCAACAATACTGGTCAGGTCAGGGCTGTATTTTATTACAACCTCTGGATCAGGAAGTAGGCGCGGGAACTTTTCATCCTGCTACTTTTTTAAGGGCTATAGGTCCCGAACCCTGGAACACGGCCTATGTGCAACCGTCGCGCAGGCCGACTGACGGCCGCTTTGGCGAAAACCCCAATCGCCTGCAGCATTACTACCAATTTCAGGTGGTTTTAAAGCCATCGCCGGACAATATTCAGGAACTGTATCTGGATTCATTACGTCACTTAGGTCTGGATTTGCTCGAACACGATATTCGCTTTGTCGAAGACAATTGGGAATCACCCACCCTGGGCGCCTGGGGATTGGGCTGGGAGGTCTGGTTAAATGGCATGGAAGTGACCCAGTTCACTTATTTTCAGCAAGTCGGCGGTCTGGAATGCCTACCCGTCACCGGAGAAATCACTTACGGTCTGGAGCGCATTGCCATGTATTTGCAGGGCGTTAACAGCGTTTATGACCTGGTTTGGACCAAAGGCCCATTCGGTATCGTCACTTATGGCGATGTGTTTCATCAGAATGAAGTGGAAATGTCCGCCTACAACTTCGAACACGCCAACGTTGAGTTCATGTTCCAGTGTTTCGACACTTACGAGCAGGAATGCACCAAGCTGATCGAATTGAATTTACCTTTGCCGGCCTATGAAATGGTGCTGAAAGCCTCACATGCCTTTAACCTGCTGGATGCACGCCATGCCATTTCGGTTACCGAGCGCCAACGCTATCTTTTAAGAGTCAGAAACATGGCCAAATCTGTTGCGGAAGTCTATTACCAACGCCGGGAATCATTAGGCTTCCCCATGTTAACCGAGCAGGGAGCGTAACATGAGTACAAGCAAACACTTACTGTTCGAGCTGGGTTCGGAAGAATTACCGCCCAAGACCTTGCTAAAACTGAGTAATGCCTTATTAAATAACATCATCCAGGGACTTAACGCAGCTGAACTAACATTTACCGGCAGCAAGGCTTATGCCACACCGAGACGTCTGGCAGTTTTTATCGAAAACCTGGCTAGCGCGCAACCCGATAAAACCGTAGAAAAACGCGGTCCTGCATTGCAAGCGGCATTTACACCCGACGGCACTCCCAGCAAAGCGGCCTTGGGATTTGCGGTTAGTTGCGGCACCAGTTTCGATCAACTGGAACGCTTGAAAACCGACAAGGGCGAATGGCTCAGCTTTACCCAAGCCGTTAAAGGGCAAGCGACTGAAAACCTGATCCCCGATATCATCCGCCAGAGCATCGTCGGATTGCCGATTGCTAAAAGAATGCGCTGGGGCAGTTTTACGACAGAATTCGTCAGGCCAGTACACTGGGCAGTTTTGCTCCTCGGCGACATCATCATCAATACTGAAATTTTAGGATTGGAAACCGGTGCAACAACGCAGGGCCACCGCTTTCACGCACCGCAAAAAATCACCCTGGTCAAGCCGGAAGACTATGCGGATGTGTTATATAAACAAGGCCGTGTCATTGCCGATTTTGAACAAAGAAAAACGCTGATCCGTGACGCGGCACAAAAAGCCGCCGCCGCAGTAAATGGTTATGCGCATATCGAGGACGATTTACTGGAAGAGATTGCCGCCTTGAACGAATGGCCAGTGCCGATTACCGGGACTTTCGACCCGCGCTTTCTGGATCTGCCCCCGGAAGTGTTGATTACCACCATGCAAACCAACCAGAAATATTTTCCGGTTAAAAATGCCGACGGCGGTTTACTGGCGAACTTCATTACTTTCAGCAACATTGAAAGCAGCAATCCTGAGTCCATACAGCACGGTAATGAGCGCGTGGTAACCCCCCGTCTTTCCGATGCAGAATTTTTCTGGAATCAGGACCGGAAAAGAACGCTGGAAGATCGCGTAGAAAGCTTGTCCAGCGTTGTTTTTCAGGAGAATTTGGGCACAGTTTTCGCCAAAACAAAACGGGTGCAAAATCTTGCGAAATTTATTGCCGGACACTTGGGCGCCGATGTTGAATTAGCCGAACGCGCCGCGTTATTGGCCAAAACCGACCTGATGACCGAAATGGTCGGTGAATTCGGCAACCTGCAAGGCATTATGGGGCGCTACTATGCGCTGGCAGACAACGAACCGAAAGAGGTCGCCTTGGCGATTGAGGAACAGTATTTCCCCAAACAATCCGGCAGTCCTACCTCCAGCAGCACTACAGGGCAAATTCTTGCTATCGCGGAAAAAATAGACACCCTGGCCGGTATTTTTGCAGTCGGATTGATCCCTACCGGCGACAAAGATCCTTATGCGCTAAGACGCGCGGCACTGGGCATCCTCCGAACCATCATAGAGAATAAACTTAATATCAATATCGTTGAGTTGACCGAATTAGCCTGCGCTCAGATCAAAACCGTCTCCGGCCAAACCGGCGATCAATCCGAAACAGCTGATCGGGTTATCGATTTTATTTTTGACCGCTTGAAAGGCTATTGCCTTGATCACGGCTACACTGCCGATGAATTTGATGCGGTGAGCGCCGTAAAACCCGCGGAACCTTTGGATTTTATGCAGCGTTTACAGGCGGTTAAAGTCTTCAGGCAACTGCCCGAAGCCGAAAGTCTGGCGGCCGCCAATAAACGCATCCGCAATATCCTGAAAAAATCAGATACCCAACCGGCAGCCGCCGTCGGCACATTGCTCGAACCGCAAGAAAAACAGTTATTGCAAGCCGCATTGCAATCCGCCGAGGACATTCATCCGTTACTGGCGCAACGCAATTATCAGGCGACCCTTAACCGTTTGGCGGGTTTACGCAATGACGTCGATGCATTTTTTGATCATGTCATGGTAATGACCGATGATATTGGGCTTCGCGCTAATCGCCTGGCCTTGTTAAATTTATTATCCGAGCAGTTTTTAACCTGTGCCGACATCTCCAGGTTGCAATCGTAAGCAACTGGAATTTATCGTTTCCATGCGTCATATTTCCGTAGCTTTTATGGGTTTGCATCAGCGTAAGCCGGCGTTTTGTGGCAATGATTGATGAATAATGCTAACCCGGCCTACAGATATTATTATGCTTCAAAATAACTATGTTTTGATTGATAGAGATGGCGTAATTAACTATGACTCTGACCACTTCATCAAATCACCCGAAGAATGGAAGCCCATTGAGGGTAGCCTTGAAGCGATTGCCCTGCTGAATAAGCATGGTTATCATGTTGTAGTCATTACCAATCAGTCGGGGCTTGCCCGGGGCTTATTCGATGCAGCGATGCTGGAAAAAATCCATTTAAAAATGCGGTGCATGACCGAAGAAAAAGGCGGAAAAATCGATGCGATTTATTTTTGCCCCCACGGTCCGGACGATGAGTGCAACTGCCGCAAGCCCAAACCGGGCTTGTTCAAAGCATTTGCGGCTGATTTTGATGCCGACTTAACCACGATTGCAGTTATCGGCGATTCCTTGCGTGATTTACAAGCCGCTGAGGCAGTTGGTGCAAAGCCGATATTGGTTAAAACTGGCAAAGGGCTACGCACTTTACTGAATAATCCACATCTTAATATTCCTGTTTTTGAAAATCTTTATGATGCAGCACAACACCTTATCACCCGATCCTAGATCTAAAAATTATTTAGGGTCAACGCTCTTATTCATTGGTATTTTTTCCACCGCCACCATTGTAGGCATTCTTATTCTTTTAACGACGCCTTTGCCCTTCAATGTGCGTTTCCAGATATCCAGGGCTTGGTGTGGTGTGGTGTTATGGATGGCCAAAGTATTTTGTGGTTTGCGCTATGAGGTGGAAGGCTTGGAACATTTGAAAACCGAGCAGGCCTCGATTGTGTTAAGCAATCATCAATCGGCATGGGAAACTTTAGCCCTGCGTTACATACTGCCGGTAACTCAAGCGCCACTATTAAAACGCTCATTAACATGGTTTCCTATCTGGGGTTGGGCGTTGTCTACCCTAAAACCCATTCCCATCGACCGCAAAAAACAACGCGAGGCACTTCGCACTTTATTAGAAAAGGGTAAACTCTTTTTAAATCAAGGCTTATGGGTAGTTGTTTTTCCTGAAGGTACGCGCACAGCGCCGGGGGAAGTAAAAAAGTTTAGTGCTGGTGGTGCGATTTTAGCGCAACAAACTGGCTTTCCTGTTATTCCTATTGCACATAACGCTGGCAATTATTGGCCTCGTTATAGTTTTTTAAAATATCCAGGAACCATCAAAGTGAAAATCGGCCCAGTAATTGAAAGCCAGGGGCGTAAAGCTGCGGATATTAACGCAGAAGCTGAAAGCTGGATCGCGCGGGCAATAAAAGAAATGTAATAAAGTTCAAGGTAAAAAAACCTGTACCCTGGAACCTTTCACCTTGAACCTTATAGATATGCGTATAATGACACACCTTGCTATACATCACGTTTAAATCATCAATAACGGTAACTTTCATGAAAAAACTACTGCTGATTTCTCTATCTGCATTATTACTACCAGCTTGCGCTGATAAAAATCAATATGAACAAGCTGTATTAGAACAAATGCAGAAGGAGCAGGATATTAAGGACTATAAAATAACTCCTGAGTACATGACCAAATGCGTCGTAGAAACAACTTCACAAAAAATGCCCGGTCTTTTTCCTTTCGACCCCAAGCGTCTGACGGCTTATCGTAACTATACAAAAATGCTGATGCTATCCAAGTCTTCAGATCCTAAAAAGACACTTGAAGAATTACGTACTGATTTCGGCTCTGCTAAAGATCTTGCTGAAGCCCATACTAACTATACTGAAAGCTTAATGGAGTGTTATTCGGCAGTCATCTCGGAATCTGAAGAAGCTTCAAAAGAAGAAGCTTCAAAAGAAAAAGAATAAATTCTAGCGTGGATGGTTAGAACACTGTCAAACTCATCTTAGGATGACAAAATAACAATCAACAAAAATCCATTTGACGAAAAGCGGGGTATCCCTCGACTATTTTTGCCAGGTTTCAACCAAGGAATTTAGCAGTCAAAAACCTCCGGCAAAGCCGGAGGTTTTTGACTGTCATAATGTTACAGTGGGATGTGGAGTGCCGGGTATAATCATTGAAGATGAAAATACGGCGCAAATGCCAATCGAGTTTGTTATTTTACGCGCATTCCCGCAACGGCTCCTTTATCGGGGCTTAAAATCCAAATATCCTTATCACCGGGACCTGCAGCTAACACCATGCCTTCAGAGCAGCCAAAGCGCATTTTTCTGGGAGCAAGATTAGCAACAACGAGAGTCAATTTGCCTTCCAGTTCTTCCGGATTGTAAGCGGATTTAATACCAGCAAATATGTTGCGGGTTTCATCGCCTATATCAACAGTCAGTTGCAATAATTTATCCGAGCCCTCAACCTGATTGGCTCTGATGATTTTGGCAATGCGCAAATCCAGCTTGGCAAAATCATCAAATTCGATGGTATCCGCTATGGGTTCAAATTTTTTTTCGCTTCCATGCGCAACGCGGGAATGTTTATCGGTGGTTTTTTCCAGATTTTCTTTGGATGCTTCAACAATGGCGGCAATTTTGTCGGCTTCAACCCGGGTCATTAGTGGTTTGAAATCATTAATGACATGGTTTAACAAGGGCTGTGCATTGGCTGGCCAGGCTTGTGAGTCTATGTTTAAAAAGCTCTCGGCGCTTTCTGCCAGGGCAGGGATTACCGGTTTCAAATAAACGGCCAACAACCGGAACAGGTTGATGCCCATAGAACAAATGTCGTGTAAATCTGCATCTTTGTCTTCCTGTTTGGCAATCAACCAGGGCTTTTTTTCATCAATATATTGGTTGGCTTTGTCTGCCAGCGCCATAATTTCACGCATGGCTTTACCAAATTCACGGGCTTCATAAAATTCTGCGATTTGTTCGTTGGCGTTGATTAATTCTTGAAATAAGGCGGGTTCAGAACAGTTGGCAGATAAGATATTAGCAAAGCGTTTGCTGATAAAGCCGCTGCAACGGCTGGCGATATTAACGACTTTACCAACCAGGTCAGAGTTAACCCGCTGACTGAAATCGTCAAAATTCAGGTCTATATCATCAACCCCCGCACTCAGCTTGGCGGCAAAATAATAGCGCAGGTATTCCGGATTCAAGTGTTCCAGATAGGTTCTTGCGGTAATAAAAGTTCCGCGGGACTTGGACATTTTTTCGCCATTGACGGTTAAAAAGCCATGGGCAAAAATGGCGCTGGGTGTTCTGAAATGAGCGCCGCTCAACATTGCAGGCCAGAACAGGGCGTGGAAATAAATAATGTCTTTGCCGATAAAATGATACAACTCCGCAGTACTGTCTTCAGCCCAGAATTCCTCAAAATCCAGTCCTTGTTTATCACAAAGATTTTTAAAGCTCGCCATGTAACCGATGGGGGCATCCAGCCAGACATAAAAATATTTGCCCGGGGCATCCGGAATTTCAAAGCCGAAATAAGGCGCGTCGCGGGAAATATCCCATTGCTGTAGACCGCCTTCTAACCATTCAGCTAATTTGTTGCGAACTTCTGCTTGCAAATGACCTGCTTTAGTCCATTCACTGAGCATATCGGTAAAATCAGCCAGGTTGAAAAAGTAATGCACGGAGTCTTTTTCAATGGGTTTTTCACCTGAAATGGCGGAAACGGCGTTTTTCAGTTCGGTGGGTGAATAGGTTGCGCCGCACACTTCGCAACCATCGCCGTATTGATCAGTTGCAGCGCATTTTGGACATTCACCTTTGATAAAACGGTCAGGCAAAAACATAGCCTTAAGCGGATCGTAGGCCTGGGTAATCGTGCGTGAGCTGATATGCCCGGCATCACGTAAACGCTTATAGATCAGCGATGAAAAGGTTCTGTTTTCCTCTGAATGAGTGCTGTGATAATTATCAAACGCCACACCAAATTCAGTAAAATCGGCCAAGTGCTCTTTACCGACCTGAGCGATGAGTTGTTCAGGCGTAACACCTTCCCGATCGGCTTTGAGCATAATCGGTGTTCCGTGGGTGTCATCCGCGCAAACGAAATAACAGTGGTTTCCACGTTGTTTCTGGAAACGTACCCAGATATCCGTCTGAATATATTCAACCAGATGACCTAAATGGATGGGGCCGTTGGCATAGGGCAGGGCGCTGGTGACGAGAATTTTTCTATCTGACATGGTGTAAAAGTTCAAAGGGTACGGAAACAAACAAGCCGGTGATTATCGCATAAAATTAACGGTGCTACAGAATAGTGCGCTGCTAAAAAATGAATTTTATTGAAAAATCTGTAGAATGCCTTATATCCTGAATGAATGGATTCATGGAATCATACTGAATTTATTTACAATACTCATTTACTAAAAGTACTAATAGGGAATAATCATGGCAAAGATAGAAAAGACGGATGTAGAAAATCTTTTGAGGACATTTATTGATCCCAATCATGGTGTCGATCTGGTTACTGCAAAATCGGTTAAAGCGGTCATCATTGATGGTGCAAACGTCAGCGTTAAGCTGGAACTGGGTTACCCAGCCAAAAGCTATATTGAGAAATTAACAACTTCTGTTGAGCAGCTCATGGGAACGTTAGACGGGATAGGAAGTGTTACTGTTGAAGTTACTGTAAAAATCATATCTCATGCCGTGCAGCAGGCTTTAAAGCCCCAGCCTAATATAAAAAATATTATTGCCGTGGCATCAGGCAAGGGCGGCGTCGGTAAGTCAACAACAGCGGT